>JBOIBL010000222.1:0-8134 GCA_050739495.1 Gammaproteobacteria bacterium
GGCGGATGAATTTCGCATATTCATGGGTACCGCGTGGAATCAGGCGCAGCAAATATTCCGCACCCACGACCGCCATCAGAAACGCCTTGAGATTGCGGTTGATGGTGGAAAAGAACACCTGACCGCCAGGGCGCACCAGAGTGGCACACGCCTGCACCACGGCCGCGGGATCGGGGACGTGCTCCAGCATCTCCATGCAGGTGACGATGTCGTACTGCGCGGGATGTTCTGCAGCCCAGCCTTCGGCAGTGGTCTGCCGGTAATCCACCTTGATGCCCGATTCCTTGAGATGCAGTCTTGCTACCGCGAGAGGGGCTTCGGCCATGTCGAGTCCGGTGACGATGGCGCCGCGGCTTGCGAGCGCCTCCGTCAGTAGCCCACCGCCGCAGCCAATATCCAGCGCCTGGCGGTTCTGCAAGCCACCCGCATGAGTCTCTATGTAACCGAGCCGCAACGGATTGATCTGATGCAGTGGCTTGAACTCACCTTCCGGATCCCACCAGCGCGCCGCCAGGGCATCGAATTTGGAAATCTCGCGTTGATCGACATTGGCGTGAGTCATGCGGCGACCTCCGCGCTGATCCGGGCTTGCCAGCGCGCAGTCTTTTCCCGCACTGCGGTTTCGTCCATGCGCGTCAATTCGCCGGCACGTAGCAGTTGTTTACCGGCGACCCAGACATCGCTGACGTGTTGGCGGCCGGCTGCATAGATGAGTTGCGAAAGCGGGTTATAGACCGGCTGACATTCAAGCTGCGAGAGGTTTACTGCGGTGATGTCGGCCCACTTGCCGGGTTCGAGCGAACCAATTTCGCGTTCCAGACCCAGCGCGCGCGCGCCATTGAGCGTGATCATGCGCAGTGCAGCGGCGGCGGGCAAAACGGTGGCATCGCCCGCGACACCTTTCGCCAACAGACACGCGGTGCGCAACTCGCCGAGCAGATCCAGATCGTTGTTACTGGCCGCGCCATCGGTGCCAAGCGCGACATTGACCCCGGCTCGCATCAGTCTGGCGACCGGACAGAAACCGCTGGCAAGCTTGAGGTTGGATTCCGGGCAATGCACGACGTGGACACCGGACTGCGCGAGGTTGGCGATCTCCTCATCGAGAAGCTGCGTCATGTGCACGGCCATCAGGTTCGGAGTCAGCAAGCCGAGTTCCTGCAGGCGTGCCAGCGGCCGTTTGCCGTGCTGCTTGAGACTCTGCCCGATCTCGCCCGCGGTCTCGTGGATGTGCATCTGCACTGGCACATCGAGCTCATCCGCGAGGGTGCGGATCTCGCGTAACGCGGAATCGGCGACGGTATAAGGCGCATGCGGCGCGAATGCGAAACTGAGCAGTGGATCGTCCTTGTGTCGATCCCGCAGTTCGATACCTTTGCGCAGGTAATCCTGGGCATCGCTGGCCCAGGCGGTCGGAAAATCGATCACGATCATGCCGAGACTGGCACGCATCCCGTGACGGCGTACCACCTCGGCAGTGACGTCCGGAAAGAAATACATGTCCTGGAAACAGGTGATCCCACCACGCAACATTTCCGCGATGGCCAATTCGCTGCCGTCACGCACGAATTCCGGCCCGACCCAGCGAGCCTCGACCGGCCAGATGTGTTTCTGCAGCCAGTCCATCAAGGGCAGATCGTCGGCGAGACCCCGCAACAGACTCATCGCCGCATGCGTGTGGGTATTGATCAAACCGGGAATCAGTACATGCTCGGAGAGTTCGACGGTCTCCTCGGCACTGAACCGACTACGTGCTTCCGCGGAGGGCAATAACGCCACGATCCTGCCGTCGCGGATCGCCACGGCATGATGCTCGTGGGTGATTGCATGTGGCTCGACCGGGATTACCCAGCGCGCGTGGATTAGCAGGTCAACGGAGTCCATGCGGCATTATATAGTGTCGGTAGTACGGGGTTTGCTGTGCCGCCTGATCGAAACGGGATTACGTCTATTCAGTGGGCACCCTGACGACGATTTCGATTTCTACACTGCGGCCGCCGCCCACTTCCGCCGTCATGCTGAGCGTTCGGGGATCGACACCGAGTGAGAGCAGACGCAATTGCACCGATTCAGCGCGTTTGCCGGCCAGCCAGGCGTTGTAACGTCGCTTGCCGGTGAGATCGGTGTGACCGATGATGTGGATGCTTTCCACGCCCCGGTATTGTTCCAGCGAATTGATAAAGTGCAGCAATGCGGCCCGGTTCTGCGCCGACAGGCCGGCACGGCTTCGACTGAACTCGGCTGGTGTAGTGAAGCGCACCGTCTTGGTGGTGTAATGCGGAACGTTGCCTGGAACCGGGCTGTTTGCAACGGGCTGCGGGGTCTTGTCAGCCGCTGGAGCCTGAGCCGGTTTTTCCGCTGGCAACATGAAACCGAATTCATCGCGCGGTAGCGGCTCGATATGATGGTGCACCGGTGCGTTGGCGCGCTGGTAACATTCGCTCTGCTTGTCTTTGCTATCCAGCGGTGCGACTTGCAGGCAGGCCCCGTGCAAGATGAGCACAGGCTTCCCGTTGCCGTCTTGCAGATAACCGGATGAGGTGTCGGCGAGGCATCCCAGGCTCAGGGTGAACAAGGCCGCGCCGATACCATGGCATAACAGCGAACGGGTCGGTGGCTTGATCAGCTTGGGCATGGGATACCAGGGTCAATCCGGGTAGCGCGAAACTATAACAGAGTCATTTATGGGCGGCTTGCAGCGACGCGATAAAATGCCGCTTCTGCAACTGCTTTTAACCAGATGGGAAACCGGATCCAGATGACTGACGGCAGCGAGGATATCAGGGCACTGCGCTGGGCACCCGGTTGCCTGCATGTGCTCGACCAGCGCGAGCTGCCGGTCCGCGAAACCTGGCTGCAGCTCGGGTCTGCGGAAGCTGTCGCAGCGGCGATCCGGGACATGGCAGTACGCGGTGCGCCGGCAATCGGTATTGCAGCAGCTTACGGGGTGGTGCTGAGCGCTCTGCGCCATGCCCGCCTGCCGGACAGCGGGCGCATCGAGGCGATCGATGCGGATATCGAGATCCTGGCCAAGTCACGTCCCACGGCAGTCAACCTGTTCTGGGCGTTACGCCGGATGCACGATTGCGCGCACCGGACAGCGGGCGATCCGGCAGCATTGCTGGCAGAAGCCGAGGCGATCCTGACTGAAGACCTGAACCAGAATCGACGGATGGCGGAGCAGGGTGCTGCACTGATCGAACCGGGTTCCACCGTGTTGACCCATTGCAATACCGGCAGCCTCGCGACCGGCGGGCACGGTACCGCACTGGGCGTGATACGCAGTGCCTGGCACGCGCAACGACTGAAGCGGATATTTGCTACCGAGACCCGGCCGTGGTTGCAGGGTGCCCGGCTTACCGTCTGGGAACTGGCGCGTGACTCGATCCCCGTCACCCTGATTACCGATTCGGCGGCGGCGACCACGTTGCGCGATGAATCCATCCGCTGGGTGATCGTCGGCGCCGACCGGATCGCGGCCAACGGCGATGTCACCAACAAGGTCGGTACCTATTCGCTGGCGGTACTGGCGCGCCAGCATGGTGCCCGGCTGATGGTGGTGGCGCCGTCGGGAACCGTCGATCTGAGCTTGGTGCGCGGTGCCGATGTCCCGATCGAGTACCGTGAACCGGGGGAGATATGGAGGACAGCCAGTTCGCTGCCGCCACCGGCCGGGGTGACGGTGCGTAATCCGGCCTTCGACGTGACGCCGGCAACACTGGTCGACGTGCTGGTCACCGAACGCGGCATTATCGAAAAACCGGATGCCGACAGCATGGCGAAAGCGTTTGCAAGCAGGCGGTGAAACACCCGGCTGTGTTAAGATTAACGCTTTGAATTTGCCGCTTTCGGCGGCTCCATAAAGCACCCAATAACCAGTTTCCGCATGGCCGAATTCGCACGCGAGTTAACCCTCGTAAACCTCGAAGATGAGATGAAGCAGTCCTACCTGGATTACGCCATGAGCGTAATCGTGGGCAGGGCGCTGCCGGACGTCCGCGACGGCCTCAAGCCCGTGCATCGGCGCGTGCTGTTTGCCATGAAAGAACTGGGCAACGACTACAACAAGCCCTACAAGAAATCCGCCCGCGTGGTCGGTGACGTCATCGGTAAATATCACCCGCATGGCGATACCGCGGTGTACGACACCATCGTGCGCATGGCACAACCGTTCTCGATGCGCTATGTGCTGATCGACGGGCAGGGCAACTTCGGCTCGGTGGACGGCGACGATGCCGCCGCGATGCGTTACACGGAAGTGCGCATGGCCAAGATCGCGCATGAGATGCTTGCCGACATCGACAAGGAGACGGTGGATTTCGTCCCCAACTACGACGAATCCGAGCACGAACCGTCGGTGTTGCCGACCCGGCTGCCGAACCTGCTGATCAACGGCTCGTCCGGTATCGCGGTCGGTATGGCCACCAACATTCCGCCGCATAACCTCCGCGAGGTGGTCGGCGCCTGTCTCGCCCTGATCGACGATCCGTCTGCGACCAT
The DNA here is from genome assembly GCA_050739495.1 of Gammaproteobacteria bacterium. Lineage (GTDB taxonomy): Bacteria > Pseudomonadota > Gammaproteobacteria > Natronospirales > REEB76 > DASSKW01. The sequence goes on from JBOIBL010000222.1 coordinate 4,501, forward strand.
CCAGGATCTGATGAAACACCTGCCGGGTCCGGATTTCCCGACCGGCGGCATCATCAACGGCGCGCGTGGTATCCACGAAGCGTATTTCACCGGCCGCGGCCGCATCTTCGTGCGCGCCCGCAGTCATATCGAAGGCGAGGAAGGCAGCAAGCAGTCCATCATCGTGACGGAATTGCCGTACATGGTGAACAAGGCGCGCCTGCTGGAGCGCATCGCCGAACTGGTCAAGGACAAGAAACTCGAAGGCATCACCGAGCTGCGCGACGAGTCCGATCGCGATGGCATGCGCATGGTGATCGAGCTGCGCCGTGGCGAGAACACCGACGTGATGCTGAACAATCTTTATCAGCACACTGCCTTGCAGAGCGTATTCGGCATCAACATGGTGGCGCTGGTGGACAGCCAGCCGCGCCTGCTGGATCTGAAATCCATCCTCGAAGCGTTCCTGCGGCATCGCCGCGAAGTGGTGACGCGCCGCACGATTTTCGATCTGCGCAAGGCACGCGAACGCGCGCATGTGCTGGAAGGCCTGGCCGTAGCGCTGGCCAACATCGACGAGATGATCGAACTCATCAAGAAATCCGCTGCACCCGCCGAGGCCAAGGCCGGCCTCATGGCGCGCGACTGGCAGCCGGGCGTGGTCAACGAGATGCTGAAGCGCAGCGGCGCGGAAGCTTCACGACCCGAAGGGCTGACGGCGGAATTCGGTCTGCGTGACAAGGGCTATCGCCTGTCAGAAGCGCAGGCCCAGGCGATCCTTGATCTCAGGTTGCATCGCCTGACCGGACTCGAGCAGGACAAGATCGTCAACGAGTACAAGGAACTGCTGGAGCTGATCGGCGAACTGCGCGCGATCCTCGCGGACCCCGACAAGCTGCTGAAAGTGATCCATGACGAGTTAACGGCGATCCGCGATCAATACGGCGACGAACGCCGCACCGAGATCGTCTCGGATCACGAAGATCTGACCATCGAAGATCTGATCGACGAAGAAGACGTGGTGGTGACGCTGTCGCACGCTGGGTACGCGAAATCGCAGCCGGTCTCCAGTTACCGCGCACAGCGCCGTGGCGGCCGCGGCAAGGCGGCGACCACGGTCAAGGACGAGGATTTCATCGACAACCTGTTCATCGCCAACACTCACGATACGGTGCTGTGTTTCTCCAGCATCGGCAAGGTGTACTGGCTCAAGGTGTATCAATTCCCGCAGGCCGGTCGCGGCGCGCGCGGCAAACCGATCGTGAATCTGTTGCCGTTGCAGGAAGGCGAACGCATCACCGCGGCCTTGCCGGTCCGCGAGTATTCCGAAAAGAATTACGTATTCATGGCCACCAAACTGGGCACGGTCAAGAAGACCTCACTGGACAATTTCTCGCGACCGCGCAGCAGCGGCATCATCGCCATCGAATTGAACAAGGGCGACGATCTGGTCGGCGTCGCCATCACCGATGGCGAGCGCGATGCGATGCTGTTTGCATCCAACGGCAAGTCGATCCGTTTCCGGGAAGCCGATGTCCGGCCGATGGGACGTAATGCCGCCGGCGTACGCGGTATCCAGCTCGCCAAGGGCGAGCAGGTCATCGGACTGATCATCGTGGGCGAGGGCGATATCCTTACCGCCACCGAAAACGGTTTCGGCAAGCGCACGCCAGCTGACGATTACCCGGTGCAAGGTCGTGGCGGTCAGGGTGTGATCTCGATCCAGACTACCGACCGTAATGGCAAGGTGGTCGGCGTGATCCAAGTGGCCGCGGATGCCGAGGTCATGCTGATCAGCAATGGTGGCACCCTGGTGCGGACGCCAGCCAATGAAATCTCCGTCATCGGCCGCAATACCCAGGGCGTGCGTTTGATCCGTCTCGATGCCGGCGAGCAGCTGGTCGGCGTCGATCGTATCGAGAGCGACGAAACGGATGACGAGGGTGGCGGCGACTGACGCCGCTACAGCAATGCGTTCCATGACGCGCCCCTGGAATTTCAGTGCCGGTCCGGCCATGTTGCCGCAAGCGGTACTGGATTCGATCCACGACGAACTTCCCGATTACCATGACACTGGCATCTCCATGCTGGAGATGGGGCACCGCACTGAAACTTTCAGCGCCCTGATGGCGCAGACCGAAGCCGATCTGCGTGCGCTCATGGATATCCCGAAGCAGTATGCGGTGTTGTTTCTGCATGGCGGCGCCAGTCTGCAGTTCGCGATGGCACCGCTGAATCTGCTGGGCGGGCAAGAAGCAGCCAGTTACATCAATACCGGTTTGTGGTCGGCGAAAGCGATCAAGGAAGCCGGGCACCTGTGTCACGTGCATGTGGCAGCGGACGCATCTGCAAGCAACTATACGGCGATCCCTCCTGCGTCACAGTGGCATGTTCCGAGTGACAGTGCATTCCTGCATTACACCGTGAACGAGACGATCGGTGGAGTGGAATTCCACTGGGTGCCGCGTATCGAGCAGGTCCCGTTGGTTGCCGATATGACGTCCATGATCCTGTCGCGTCCGGTGGACGTGAGGCACCATGCGCTGGTCTATGCCGGGGCCCAGAAGAATCTCGGCATCGCCGGTCTCACCCTGGTGATCGTGGACCGCGATGCCTTGCACGAACCTCGGCCCGGTACACCGAGTATGCTGAATCTGCGCAACCACATTGACGCAAATTCGCTGTACAACACACCGCCGGTGTTTGCCTGGTATGTAACGTCGAAAGTGCTGGCCTGGGTTAAATCACAAGGCGGCGTCGCTGCCTGTGCGGAACGAAATCGACGCAAAGCAGCGCTGCTTTATGAGACCATTGACGCCAGTAACCTGTATCGGAATCCGGTGCAGCACGATTGCCGCTCCTGGATGAGTGTGCCGTTCACGCTCGCCGATCACGGTCTCGAATCGTTGTTCCTGCGCGAGGCGGATGCCGCCGGGTTGCTGGGGCTGGCGGGACACCGCAGTACCGGGGGCTTGCGCGCCTGCATCTACAACGCGATGCCGGAAGCAGGCGTGAAGCAGCTGATCGAATTCATGCGGGAATTCGAGCGGGTTCGTGCCTGAACATACAAGTAAACAACGAATACGAAAACTGCTTATGAAAACTTTACCATTCGATATAAACAGCATCTGTTCCGCAGGGGTACGGAATCTCAAACCTTACGAACCGGGCAAACCGATCAGTGAACTGCAGCGCGAGTTGGGCATCACCGACGTCATCAAGCTCGCGTCCAACGAGAACCCTCTTGGCCCGAGTCCGAAAGCCCTGGCAGCAATTCGTGAGGCTTCAGCAGGTCTGGCGCTGTATCCGGATGGCCAGGCTTTCAATCTGCGGCAGGCGGTGGCGGCGAAGCATGCCGTGGACCCGGGTTGCATCACGTTCGGCGACGGTTCGGATCAGAACCTGGAATTTCTGGCGCGCTGTTTTCTGGAGCCCGGCAGGAATGCGGTGATCTCCCGACACGCATTCGCGGTGTACGCCATCATGGTGCAGGCGGTGGGCGCGGAGATAAGGTTTGCCGAGCCGAATCCGGCGACACATCCGACTCAGCCTTACGGTCACGATCTGCAGGCGATGCTGACTGCGATCGATGCCGATACCCGGATCGTGTTCATCGCCAATCCGAACAATCCGACCGGTACCTGGCTCGATCGCG
>JBOIBL010000223.1:0-11904 GCA_050739495.1 Gammaproteobacteria bacterium
AAGCCCGGTGAATTCCTGCAGCAATTCGTTTCCGGTAAGGGGATCGAGATTCAGATGAACCAGAACGGCGCGTTCACCGCTCTTCGGGCGTTCAAACAATGACGGACCTCATCATGGCGGGATCAGGCACCACCTTCGCCCGCATCGCCACCTTCTTCCGAACCCATGTTGACATGACGGCTCGGTACCACGGTGGAGATGGCATGTTTGTATACCATCTGACTTACACTGTTCTTGAGCAGGATGACAAACTGATCAAAGGAATCGATTTGTCCCTGCAGCTTGATGCCATTGACCAGGTAAATCGAGACCGGCACTTTTTCCCGGCGCAGCGTGTTCAGGAACGGTTCCTGAAGGGACTGACCTTTGGCCATGACTCGTCTCCTTGTTGTTATCGGAAAGTAGTTCGGGGGCGGTGCACGCCACCCTTATAATGTTTCAAATGCGGTGATAATTGTATCACAGCGCCAAAAACGCCCGGATTCAAAGCCGGTCTTCCAGTACCCGGGTGACCCGGTCCAACAACGCCGGCACGTCACTGTCATACCAGCTTACGTCAGGTTCGGCCCGCAGCCGGGTCAACTGGCGCTTGGCAAACTGGCGTGTCGCCACGATTCCGCGCTCGACGGCCCGTTCCAGGCTTCCGCCCCGGTCCAGGAACTCCCGCAACTGGCGGTAGCCTACCGAGCGCATCGAAGCGTGTTGCGAGGTGAGGCCTTGCTCTTCACTCAGCTGCCTGACCTCTTCCAGAAAACCCGCCGTCATCATGGCCCGGAACCGCTCCCCGATGCGCGCATGCAACTGGCTACGATCGGCGGGGGCCAGCCCGAACTTGATCATCCGGTACGGAACAGCTTCGACCGCGCCGGTGCGTTGTAGTTCCGACAGGGGTTTACCCGCCGTGTCATAAACTTCCAGCGCGCGCTGGATGCGTTGCGGATCATTCGGATGGATACGTGCCGCGGCTTCCGGATCCACTTGCGCAAGTTCCGCATGCAAGGCCGCCCAGCCGTCGCGCGCAGCCCGGGCATCAAGCTCGGCGCGCACCTGCGGATTCGCCTCCGGCAATTCGGCTATACCGCGCTGCAACACATGGAAGTACAGCATGGTGCCGCCGACCAGGAGGGGAACCCGTCCTGCGGAAGCAATCTCCTGCATATGCTGCAGGGCATCCCGGCGGAAGGCACCGGCTGAATAGTTTTCGACAGGATCCAGGATATCTATCAACCGGTGCGGCGCGATGCGCAGGATATCGGCGGAGGGTTTCGCAGTACCGATGTCCATGCCACGATAGATCATGGCCGAATCCACGCTGATGATGTCGCATGGGAATCGCTTTACCAGCTCAACCGCGAGGGCAGTCTTGCCGCTTGCGGTCGGCCCCATCAACAAGATGGCTGGCGGCAACGATTTCATCTGCCACGCAGGAATAATCTGTCAAGCTCCGCCATACCCAAACGTGTCCAGGTCGGACGCCCGTGATTGCATTGATCCGCACGCGGAGTCCGTTCCATCTCCCGCAGCAAGGCATTCATCTCGGCAAGTGTGAGTTCACGATGAGCGCGGATCGAAGTGTGGCAGGCCCGGGTGGCCATCACATGTTCCAGGGTCGCATCCAGTCGCCGGCTACTCCCCTCGGCTGCGATATCCGCAAGGATGTCACGCAGCAGTTGCGCATGATCCTCGTCCGCCAACAAACCGGGGACTTCGCGGATCGACACGGTTTCAGGACCGCGCCGCTCGATCACGAATCCGACTTCCGCCAGACCAGCCGCCGCCGCTTCGGCAAGCTCTGCTTCACCACGACTTACCTGAACGCTGACCGGCACCAACAGTGGCTGCGAGACCACGCGACCAGCTGCCAACGCCGCTTTCATCCGTTCATAGGTGATGCGCTCGTGCGCGGCATGCATGTCCACCAGCACCAGACCATCGGCTGCCGCCGACAATATATACACACCATGTAATTGCGCGAGCGCGAATCCCAGCGGCGGGATATCTGCGCTGCCCGCCTGGGCGGCAGCCCCGGAAGCCGCCTGCGTCGTATCGGCACCCAATTGCGCATAGCGCGCGATCTGTTCCGAAACACCCAGCGCCATCGGACGTTGTGAGTGTGATTGGGAACTCGCATTCCCGGGATGAACCGATACGGTCTCATGCCTGTCGACTTCACCGTGCGCGGTCTGCGGCGTGGTGTCACGCAACGCAGCTTCGACAGTACGAAATACGTAATCGTGCACCAAACGACTGTCACGGAAACGAACCTCATACTTGGCCGGGTGCGCGTTCACGTCCACGCGCGATGGATCGAGCTCCAGATGTAAAACGTAAGCCGGATGCCGGCCGTGGAACAACACATCGTGATACGCAAGCTTGACGGCATGAGCCAACAGCTTGTCGCGCACCATGCGTCCGTTGACGTAAAAGAATTGCAGGTCGGCCTGACTGCGCGAGAAAGTCGGATGTGCGACCCAGCCACGCAGGATCAAGCCTGCCACAGTATGCGTGATATGCAACGCATGCGCGATGAATTCCGGGCCCAGCAGATCGGAGACCCGGCGATCGCGCTGACTCTGTTCGATGGCCGGTGACAGATCCATCACGGCGCGGGAATTGTGGCGGGCGTGCAGTTCCACATCCGGTCGCGCCAGTGCGATGCGCCGCAGCAGGGTATCGAGGTGCGAAAACTCGGTCTGCTCGCTCTTCAGGAACTTGCGCCGTGCCGGCGTATTGAAGAACAGATCACGCACTTCCAGCGTGGTCCCCACCGGATGTGGCGCAGGCGCAGGTTCAGTGAAATTTCCGTGGCCGTCGCCTTCGATCCGCCAGCCATGCTCATCTTGTGCCGTACGTGAAGTGATGGAAAGACGCGCTACCGAACCGATGCTGGGTAATGCTTCACCGCGAAAGCCCAGGGTCGCGACATTTTCCAGGTCTCCCAGACTCGCAATCTTGCTGGTGGCATGACGCGCGACGGCAAGCAACAATTCCTCGCGCGGGATACCGCCGCCATCGTCCCTGATCCTGAGCAGCCGCACTCCGCCCTGCTCCATCTCCACATCAATGCGCGCAGCACCCGAATCCAGGCTGTTCTCTATCAATTCCTTGAGCACCGATGCGGGACGCTCGATCACTTCGCCGGCGGCGATCTGGTTGATCAATTGCGGTGGAAGCGGACGGATGGGCATGACAGGACCGGCTTATGACGCGGGCGTCTAGCTTACCGGCTAGTCTGCAGGTTAGAAAGCTGTTGCTGACTCAGCGGCGGCTGCCGCCCGTGACACTGTCATATGCGACGGCAGTATCGGCCACATAGGTATCGGTATGCCCCTGCTCACGTCGTGCCCTGGCGAACGCCAGTTCGGTACCGACCGGCGGATACTGATTGAAATATTTCTGCAGCCCTCCGAGTATCGCACCGGCGATCCGGTTCTGGTATTCGGAGCTATCCAGTTGCCGCGCTTCACGCGGGTTGGTTATGTAATCGGTCTCGACCAGGATCGACGGGATATCCGGTGATTTGAGCACCACAAAAGCAGCTTGTTGCACATCATGACGGTGCATGGGACCGAGTTTGGCCAGATCCTGGGCGATACGTCCGCCCACATCAAGACTGGCACTGATGGTCGCGGTCTGGGAAAGGTCCAGCAGCACTGAAGCCAGCATGTTGGTCTTGTCAGACAATGACACACCACCGATCAGGTCCGCATCATTCTCGCGATCCGCAATCCAGCGGGCATGCTCGCTGCTGGCGCCATGCTCGGATAGCGCATAAACGGTCGCGCCATCGGCATGATGATCACGCGACGCATCACAGTGGATGGACACGAAGATATCGGCATGCGCGGCCCGCGCGCGATCAATGCGTTCGCGCAGTTTGAGGTAATAATCACCATCGCGCGTCAGTACCGCCTTGAACCCCGGCTGCTTGTCGATCAGGGCGGCCAGTTTGCGTGCGATGCGCAGAGTGATGTTCTTCTCGAGTAAGCCGTGATAACCATGCGCGCCCGAATCGATGCCGCCATGGCCCGCGTCCACCGCCACCACAACTTCGCGTCCGGGCTTGTCAGTAGCGGGTTGCGCGCGTACCGCTTTCACCGGCTGCGTCGGGGTCGCCACGACACTGCCTTGAGGATAGAGATCGATGACCAGTTCCTGGCCAGCAGCAGTATTGCGCAGGAATGTTCGTGGCGTGGCTTTCTGTTGCAGGTCCAGCACCATACGCAGTCCGTCCTTGCCGTGTGGCGCGCTGCGAATGCGATCCACCAGCCCGCCGTGAGCATCGAGCGCGGGCGGTTCCAGGGTGACGTGATCCAGATCGATGACGATACGATCCGGATTGCCAAGGGTAAACAGGGAATACTCGGCCGGCGCACTCAGTGCGATACTGACTTCGGTATGCCCATCCGTTCCATTGATGCGCGCAGCCTGTACCTGGGCAACTGCCCCGAAACACAGCGACGGACACAACAGGAGGACCGCGAAAAATGCCTTCATGCTCCTGAAATCCGATAAGAGCCTGAGTGTAGTTATACACAATCAGGAGCATTTTTCAAGGTTTTTGCTATTAAATATAAAGAGATAGGCCATTCTCTTAGAGTAAGAGCTCAGAATCAGGCTTGGCCGTTCGCGCAAACAGGGCTTGCCAGTCGGCTGCCAACTGCTGGCCGCGTGGGGTAAGCGCCTGGGCGGAGATCGCCCGCCCCTCGCCTTCCATCGCCAGCGACAGTACCAGGTCCGCCGCAGGCAGGGTCCCTTCGGCCACCCGTTCCGGCCATTCGATAAATACCCGGTTATCGGGCGCGTCCAGCTCACGGATCCCCAGAAATTCCAGCTCACCGGCCCCGGAGAGACGATACAGATCCAGGTGATAGAGCATGCCATCCGGCAGTTCGTAGCCTTCCACCAGGGTGTAGGTGGGGCTACGCACACGGCCTTCGATACCCAGGCCGCGAGCGACGCCGCGGACCAGGGTAGTCTTGCCGGCACCCAACTCACCCTTCAGATATACGACTGCACGGGCCTCCCTCAGCGCCCCGGCCAACGCTACTCCCAACACGTCCATCGCCGCCACGTCTGCCGCATAAAATCGTGTCATTGCAGATTCACCAATCCGCGTAATTCGCCGACCAGATCACGCGCCAGCATCCCGCGTTCACCCCGCAGTGCCGCGCGATCGCCTGCGAGTGCATGCAGATACACCCCGGCGCGCGCTGCCCGGGGTGGCGGGAGACCTTGTGCCAGCAAAGCCGCAATGATGCCGGTTAGCACATCCCCCATCCCGGGCGCCGCCATACCGGGATTGCCGCGATCACAGATTGCGATTTCTTCACCGGCCGCCCCAATCAGACTGCCGGCACCCTTGAGCACGATGCTGCCGCCGTAACGACTGACCAGTTGTTCCAGTATCAGGAAACGATCGCTCTGCACCTCAGCCGTACTCTTGCCCAACAGGCGTCCTGCCTCACCGGGATGCGGGGTAAGCACCCAGTTATCGCGTCGCTTCGGAGCCTGCGCCAGCAGGTTGAGAGCATCGGCATCCACCACCAATGGCAGTTTGGTCGCAAGTGCTTTCTCAAATAGCTCCTGCCCCCAAATGCCCCGGCCCAGACCAGGGCCGATTGCGACCATGGTGGCGCGTTTCAGTAACACGTCTATTTCTGCATCGGCTTCCACTGCATGCGTCATCGCTTCCGGTAACCCCGCAAGCATTGCCGTTACATGTGCCGCACGCGTTGCAACGCTGACCAATCCTGCGCCGCTGCGCAATGCAGCTTCCGCCGTGAGCCGGATCGCACCGCCCATACCGTGATCACCACCAATCACCAGCACATGACCGAAAGCGCCCTTGTGCGCATCGCGCGCCCGTCGCGGCAACCTCGCCTCATCAGCCTGTATTCGACGTGCGCGCGGTGGCAGGTCTGTGTACCACCCGGTCTGTGTTCCGAGGCTGTCGAACAACAGTTCGCCGCAACATTGCGGGCCTGCGCCGGTCAACAATCCGGACTTGAGTGCGATGAAGGTCACCGTGGCATCGGCATTGACGGCCGCACCCATGATGGCGCCGGTATCCGCATGCAGTCCCGAGGGAATATCGAGTGATAACACCGGGCAATCCTCATGGTTCATGCATTCGACAGCTTCCAGCATCAATCCTGCGAGTACACGGTCGAGCCCCGTACCCAATAACGCATCTACGAGTACATCCGGGTGATCCAACGGCTCGCCAATGAACGGTCGTTCATCTCCACCGCTGCTCAGATAGGCCTTCCGTGCTTCGGCCGCAGCACCTTTAAGATGTGTGACATCCGCCACTGTGAGCACGGCCGCCTGACAACCGGCTGCGCGTGCGCAATACGCCAGCACATAACCATCGCCCGCATTGTTGCCGCCCCCGCACAGCACCATGATGCGTCGCGCATCGGGCCAGCGCTGCCGCAAAGCTTCCCAGCCTATACGACCGGCGTGTTGCATGAGAACGGATTCGGTCAGACCGTGTTTTATGGCAATACGCTCCAGCTCGCGCACCTGCGCGGCGGTATAAAGTCTCTCGGGAAGCGTAGCCATGAGGCATTATATACAGCGCCATGCCATACACAGCCCGAACCCTCCCTGACCCCGCCGATCTGGCTGTCCGCATCAAACGCTGGGGACAGGAGCTGGGGTTTCAGCAAACCGGTATCAGCGGTGTCGCATTACCCGAAGATGAGCAGCGTCTGCTGGACTGGCTGGAGCAACAACGCCACGGCGAGATGGATTACATGCAGCGCCACGGCACCCGCCGCAGCCGGCCTGCAGAACTGATGCCCGGCACCCTGCGAGTCATCTCGGTACGGATGGAATACTGGCCAGCGCAGAGTCGTCCGGCAACCATGCTGCTGGAAGAAAAAGACCGCGCCTACATCGCACGTTATGCGCTCGGGCGCGACTACCATAAACTGCTGCGTCCGCGTCTGCAGCAACTGGCGAATCGGATCGAGGACGAGATCGGTCCGTTCGGCTACCGCGCTTTTACCGACAGTGGCCCGGTACTGGAAAAGGCTTTGGCACGTGATGCCGGACTCGGCTGGATCGGCAAACATACCCTGCTGATAAATCGTGAAGCGGGTTCCTGGTTCAATCTCGGCGAGCTTTATACCGATCTGCCGTTACCGGTCGATGCTGCTGCGACGGAGCACTGCGGTTCCTGTCACGCCTGCATGGACGTATGTCCGACCCAGGCGATCGTCGCGCCCTATCAACTGGATGCACGCCGCTGCATCGCCTATCTGACCATCGAATACAAGGGTTCGATCCCGCTTGAACTGCGCAAGGCGATCGGCAATCGTGTATTCGGATGCGATGACTGCCAGCTATTCTGCCCCTGGAATAAATTCGCCCAAGTTGCCACAACACCCGACTTCGCACCACGTCATGGTCTCGACGATGTGATGCTGGTGGATTTATTCAACTGGACGGAAGCGGAATTTCTGCAACGTACCGAGGGTTCGGCCTTGCGACGGATCACTTACGAAATCTGGTTACGCAACCTTGCAGTCGCGTTGGGTAACGCATCTGCTTCACCAGAGCTTGTTACTGCGTTAAAAGCCCGCGCCAATCATCCGTCAGCGCTGGTACGAGAGCATGTGGCATGGGCATTGGCCCAACACGATGCAATCGTTCAGGGATGAATGCCGCCAGCACCGTGGCAATCACGAAATTGCTTGCCGCTACCACACGGACATGGTGCATCCGGTTTCACCGCCAGCGGCTGTTCATTCTGACCCGCGCTGGCGGGGCGCTGGAATTTACGCTGCATGGTCTGTCTGTCGAACGGCCCGATACGTTCGCGGCCGTCGAATTTGAAATCCGTGTACTGGCCATTGGCATCAACGTAGTGCAGGAAGGTCTGCACCCAGAACTCGCCCTGAAAAGGTTCACGCCAATGAGGCACATCTGCGCCGCGATAGACCAGCATGTCGCCCGGCGCCAATGAAACCGACTTATCCTCGCCATTAGCTGTTACGCATATCGGCCACAAGTCTGGTGCGTTGAAACCGAGTGTAAGCGAGGCGCTGATCTCGCATGAAGGGCGATCCACGTGTTTCTGCAATTTCGCATTCTTGCCGTAGATGCGCAGGAAGGAATAACACGGCAATAGCGAAAGCCCGGTGACCTGCTCCATTACCGGCTTGAGTTGCAACAACAAAGTCTCACTGAATGCGTCGGCGTAGCGTCCGACGGAAACGAAGTCTTCCTCAAACTCATAGTAGTTCGGCCAGTGCTGCTGCATGAGCGCATAGTTGGCAGCCAGAAATGCGCTTTGCGGACTTAACACCGCGGGCGCGACCGTATAGCCGCTATGCTGAAATTGTTTCATCAATGCGGCGATACGCTGCTCATATTCGGAGGTTTCAGTTTGTGGCGCCGCTGGATTCATGGTTACGTGTCTGAAGTGAAGTCAACTACGTCGATTAATGACACGTTGCACCAGAGCGATGGTGTCTGGATCGGATAATTGACTGGTTTGACCGCTGTCCAGCGCACTGAATACCCCGCCAGCCAATTGCTTGCCAAGCTCCACCCCCATCTGGTCGAAGGGGTTGATACCCCACACACAGGACTGCACAAAGGTCTTGTGCTCGTAGAGTGCTATCAGCATGCCAAGTGTTCCGGCATCCAGCTTATCCAACAACAGCAGACTGCTGGGGCGGTTACCGGAGAAAGTCTTGTGCTTTGCCAGCAAGGCAAGCCGTTCGCCATTTATGCCTTGCGCAGCCAATTCCTTTCGTGCCTCTGTTTCGCTGCGCCCCCGCATCAACGCTTCGGCCTGGGCGAAACAATTGGCCAGCAACATGTCCTGCAGGCGACGATCGTTATCGCCTGCATCAAGCACAGCGATGAATTCCACCGGCACGAACGGTGTGCCCTGGTGCAGCAACTGGAAGAAAGCATGCTGAGCGTTGGTACCCACATCGCCCCAGACCACCGGCGCAGTCGCGGATTCCAGTACAGCTCCGTCGCGTTGCACGCCTTTGCCGTTGCTCTCCATTTCCAGTTGTTGCAGATAATCAGGCAATAACCGCAGACCGTGCCGATAAGGGATTACGGCGCGGGACTGTGCATCGAGAAAACCCGAATACCAGACACCGATCAGCGCTGTCAAAACCGGCATATTCATGGCGAAGGATGCTTCACGGAAATGCCGATCCATGCGCGCGGCACCAGCCAGCAAGGTATCGAACGCCTCAGCCCCCAGAGCAATCGCGATCGACAAACCCGCGGCTGACCACAGCGAATAGCGCCCACCTACCCAATTCTGAAATTCAAGCACTTTCTCTGCAGTGATACCGAATTCAATCGCACGTTTCGGTGCCGCCGACACCGCCATGAACTGTCCGCGGATCGCTTCTTCGCCCAGCGCGTCTCTCATCCAGGCACGCACCACATCGGCATTTGCCAAAGTCTCCTGCGTGGTAAACGTCTTCGACACAACGATAACCAGCGTGCGCGCCTGATCGAGTCTGGCAAGCAAACGTGCGCTGTGCTCAGGGTCAATATTGGAAAGAAAATGAACTCGTGGCACAGTGCCTGTCGTCGGCGTCAGTGCCTCGATCACCAGTTCCGGGCCGAGATGTGAGCCACCGATCCCTATATTGATCACATCGGTGAACATCTCGCCGCTCACGCTGCGCAGGCTGCCGTTACGTATCGCCGTGGCGAACTCTCGTATGCGTTGGCGCGTGGCACGCACTTCGGCAAACTCGGCGACCAGATCAGAGGGAACATCGGCAGGATCGGCACGCAACAGACTATGCAGCGCGGCCTGTTGCTCGGTATTGTTGACGGGTTCGCCGTCAAACAGCCGTTGCCGCCAGTCAGATAGATCACAGGCTTCGGCAAGTTCCAACAGCCGATGAAGAATATCGGAAGTAATGAGATTCCGTGAATAATCGAACAGCAAGCCGGGCAATTCGAGTGAAAATTCCTGCGGCCGGCTGGATTGTGTCTTGAAAAGATGCGCCAGATCGACGCTGTGTGCCTGATTGCGGGCAGCAGCAAGCTGTTTGAGTACCTTGGCTTTGCTGGCTGCGCTCATGTGGGTTCCGGAGACTCAGGATAATCGCCTGGATCGGACCCTTAACTTACCGGTTACGGAGACGATTGTCACCGCTCCCGCAACGGCAACCCTCGGAACACCACCACTCAAGCGGCCTGGACGGGAATCGCGTTGGCAGTACGCGTGATCTTGTTGTGCTCGTTGAGATAGATGAGCCGCGGCTTGAAGTGCGTCGCTTCGTTGGCATTCAGCACCGCGTAGGTACAGATGATGACACGGTCACCCGGTTTGGCCCGGTGTGCGGCAGCCCCATTCACCGAGATGATGCTGGAACCAGCCTCGGCCCGGATCGCATAGGTGGTAAAACGCTCGCCATTGGAGACGTTGTAAATCTGTATCTGCTCGTAATCCAGGATTCCAGCCGCGTCGAGCAGGTTACCGTCAATCGCGCAGGAGCCCTCATAATCCACTTCGGCGTGGGTGACGCAGGCGCGATGGAGCTTGGCTTTGAGTAGCGTGAGTTGCATGAAGGAACCGGGAATAGCGTTTATGAATGCCTATTTTACCCCGACGCTGGATGCCCCCTCAAGTTCACGGTACGGTCATCCTCCTGGATGTCCACTCGGAGGTTGTCGATCAGCCGGGCCTTGCCCAGCCAAGCCGCGCCCAGTACCGCAAAATGCCGGGTGGACTCTGTTGCCGGCGCGAGATCCCCGGCATCCCGGATCGCCACGTAGTCGGGCCGGAATCCAGCCTGGCTCAGATCTTGCATCGCCTCGCGCTCAAGCTGTGACAAATCTGTCGCACCTTCGCGAATCGCATCCGCCACTTCCAGCAGACTACGGTAGAGCAGCGGCGCGGTTTCACGCTCAGCACGGGTGAGATATTGATTGCGGGAACTCATGGCAAGCCGGTCAGGTTCGCGCACGGTCGGCACGCCGGACACCTTGATCGGCAGACACAAATCACTCACCAGACGCCGGATCACCATGAGCTGCTGATAATCCTTTTCGCCAAACAGGGCGAAGTCCGGCTGTACCAGATTGAAGAGTTTGCATACCACCGTGGCGACACCCTCAAAATGGCCGGGGCGATACTCTCCATCAAGAATGCCGGAGATATCTGGCACCATTACCCTGGTGCTCTGTTCCGGCCCTTGCGGATACAGGGTTTCCAGATCGGGCACGAACAACAGATCGGCGCCTGCCACGGCAAGCTGCAATTTATCTGCATCAAGACTGCGAGGATAGCGGGCGTAATCCTCGTCGGGACCAAACTGCAGTGGATTCACGAAGACACTTACCACGACGCGCTGCGCAAGTTCGTGCGCGCGCTTCACCAGGGCGATATGCCCGGCATGCAGGTTACCCATGGTAGGTACGAAAGCGATCTTCTGATGCAACTCACGCCAGCGCTGGATACGATTGCGAAGTTCCGCGGCACCGTGTTCAGTCAGCATATGATGCCCTCATTCGGACCAATGTTCTGATGCGGGATAATTCGCATCGCGCACTGCCTGCACATACGTTTCAATCGCAGCCTGTGGGCTCGTGGCAGTAGTTTCATTGCTTTTCTTTACCGGTCGGGTATACATGCCCGGTACCCGACTAGTCAGTCTGTCAGCATGGACTGGGCCCACCCAAACATCAAGCCGGTATTCTCCCCGGGTTGAAGTAATGCCGACCGCTTTTCACCCTGCTGATCTCCCGGACTAACAATTGATAATCCTCTTCGCTGTCCACCGGGTTGATGTCCGCCGCGTTCACGATCAACAACGGTGAACGTTCGTAATGATAAAAAAACCGTGAATAAGCTTCGGCGATACGCGTCAGGTATTCGCGTTGTATGAATTGTTCGTAGCCGAT
>JBOIBL010000224.1:0-3103 GCA_050739495.1 Gammaproteobacteria bacterium
CCGTCCTTTAACCCTATTCCACCCGAGGTAATCCCTTGAGCAGCCCGCGTCTTGCCGCGTTCATCCTGGGTCTGATCGTCCTGTCCTGTTGCGCTGTCGCCCAGGCGATCCCGATTCCCGCGCCGCCCCAACTGGCGGTCCGAAGCTATATCCTGATGGACGCCAACAGCGGTCAGATCCTCGCTGCCAGCAACCCGGATCAGCGCACCGAACCGGCGAGCCTCACCAAATTGATGACGGCTTACGTGGTATTCCACGCACTCAAGGATGGCGTGATCCATCTGGACGACCCGATCACCATCAGCGTCAAGGCCTGGCGCATGGGCGGTTCGCGCACGTTCGCCAAGGTCGGCAGCCAGGTCAGTGTGGAAAACCTGATTCAGGGCATGGTGGTGCAATCCGGCAACGACGCGACCGTGGCGCTGGCGGAGAAGGTCGGCGGCACCGAAGATACCTTCGTCGAACTGATGAACAAGTATGCCCAGCAACTCGGGATGACCAACAGCCATTTCGTGGATGCATCCGGACTCACCGACAACCCCAATCACTACGTGACCGCGCACGATATCGCGATCCTGACCCGCGCGATCATCCGGGAATTTCCCGAGTACTATCACTTCTTCTCGGAGAAGGAATTCACCTGGAACCACATCTCACAACGTAATCGCAACGACCTGCTGTTCACGGATCCTTCGGTGGACGGACTCAAGACCGGCTTCACAGACGATGCCGGCTATTGCCTGGTCGCGTCGGCAAAACGCGGCGACATGCGCCTGATCGGCGTGGTCACGGGCGCGAAACATGAACGCGACCGTGCGGTCTACGATGAAGCGCTACTGAACTACGGCTTCAATTTCTACGACTCGCGCAAACTCTACGATGCCGGTACCGGCGTGGCGCAGCTGAAAGTCTGGAAAGGCAGCGAGAACAGCGTACCCGTGGGCGTAGCGCAGGACTTCGTGGTCACTTTCCCCAAAGGCCAGTACGATCATCTCAACGCCAGCGTGCATTCCAGCGCCGGGGTCATCGCGCCGATCAAGGCCGGCCAGCAGGTGGGTAGTGTGACGGTCACCCTGGATGGCAAGCAGGTTGCCGAAGCGCCGCTCTACACCTTGAAAGCGGTACCGGAAGGCGGCATCTTCACCCGCATGTTCGACAGCATCCGGCTCTGGTTCCACAAGCAGTAACTACGATGGCAACACCCTTCCCGACTGTCTGGCTCAACGGCAAGTTCATGCCGCTGGCCGAGGCGCATATCTCGCCGCTGGATCGCGGCTTTCTGTTCGGCGACGGTGTGTATGAAGTGATCCCGGTTTACGCCGGTAAACTGTTCCGGTTGTCGGCACACCTGCGTCGCCTGCAATACAGTCTCGATGCCATCCGACTGGCCAACCCGCATGACGATGCCGGTTGGCAGCAGATGTTGCAGGAACTGGTGGACCGGAACGGCGGTGGCCAGCAGGCCGTGTATCTGCAGGTGACTCGCGGTGCCGATCAGGGCCGCGATCACAAATTTCCGGTGGATGTACCCGCCACGGTCTTCGCCATGAGTTCGGCGCTGCCCGACCTGCCGGATACGCTCAAGGAAAATGGCGGCAAGGTCATCACACTCTCCGATATCCGCTGGCACCGTTGTGACATCAAGTCGGTGGCGTTGCTCGGCAATATCCTCTTGCGTCAGACCGCCGGCGATCAGGGTTGCGACGAGGCGATCCTGATTCGCGATGGTTACGCGACCGAGGGCACCACCAGCAGTTTATTTATCGTGCACGGCGGTACCATCATGACACCGCCTAAATCGAACGAATTGTTGCCCAGTATCACCCGCGATTTACTGGTGGAACTGGCAACCCAACATGCGCTGCCGTTCCGTGAAGAGCGGATCCCGGAAGCGGAACTGCACGCGGCGGAGGAAGTGTGGCTCGCCAGCTCTGTCCGCGAGGTCTATTCCATTACGGAACTGGATGGTCAGCGCGTCGGTAGTGGCAAACCGGGCCCGCATTGGCGTCGTATGTACGAGGCGTTCCAGGAAACAAAACGCGCCATGACCTGAGCGTACGCCATGATTGACGAATCACCACTCAAGTTTCCTACCGAATTTCCGGTCAAGATCATGGGCCGGGATAACGACGAGTTCCATGCCGCGCTGGCGGATATCTTTGTGCGGCATATCGCGCCACTGGAATCACTCAAGGTTACGCGGCAGCCCAGCCGCAAAGGCCGTTTCATCTCTGTGACCGTAGTGTTCCTCGCTGAAAATCGCGCGCAGCTCGATGCGCTCTATTCGGAATTGTCCGGCAACGAACACGTGATGATGGCGTTATGAGCAATCAGGTCGAAACGCCACTGCTGCGCGATCTGGGCCGGGTCGAATACGAACCCACCTGGCGCGCCATGCAGCAATTCACCGAGACCCGTGGACCGGGCACGCGCGACGAGATCTGGTTCCTGGAACATCCGCCGGTGTTCACACTGGGATTGGCCGGCAAACTGGAACATGTACTGGCGCCCGGGGATATCCCCGTCGTCCATATAGACCGCGGCGGCCAGGTGACCTACCACGGCCCGGGACAGCTGGTGGTCTATCCGCTCATCGACCTCAAGCGTCTCAAGCTGGGCGTGCGGGCCCTGGTGGAAGGCATCGAAAACAGTGTGATCGATACGCTGGCCGATTTCGGCATCGAAGCGCTGTCAAAGCGCGAGGCGCCCGGTGTCTATACGCCGGATGGCCGCAAACTCGCGTCGCTCGGCCTGCGCGTGCGGCGCGGCTGCACCTATCATGGTCTGGCATTCAACGTCGCCATGGATCTGGAGCCCTTCACCCGCATCAACCCTTGCGGCTATGCCGGTCTGCAGATGACCCAGGTCGGGGAGCTCGGCGGCCCGACCAGCGTCGAAGCGGTCGCTGCAGCGTTGAAACCCCGGCTTGTTGGCCGCCTCGGTTATAATACGCATTCACACGCATCCGACCGCCCTGCTGTGGTCGGCCAGTCGTAAGGATTATCCGTGAGCGAATCTCCGTCCACTCCGCGCGCCCGGCTTGAGCCCGGCAAGAAACTCTCTGCCGCCGAGAAGATGGCGCGCATCCCGGTCAAGATCGAAC
>JBOIBL010000225.1:0-5445 GCA_050739495.1 Gammaproteobacteria bacterium
GTATTGCCACAGAAATAATAATGACCGACATCCGCGACGACGCCGGATTCGGGGGCGCGTACCGGCGTGCCGGCCGCGGCGCCGATGTCGATGCCGCTATGGGGGCTGCGCGGCTCGCCGTTGAGCACGCGTTTGAGTCCGAAGCCGCTGGTTTGCGGCCCGGCGGCCGGCCAGATGAAGGCCAGGCCGGGAGCGCTGCGCGATTTCCAGGTATCGAGAACATGATGCAGATGCGCCTGCTCGCGTTCGATGCGTGTCAGTTCGGCCGGAGTCGGATTCACCAGATGCGGATTCTTGATGGTCAGATCCTGTTCCGGATACTGCTTGGCCGCGACGTGGAATTTGAGTTGCACCGCAGGCTCGGTGCCGAGTGTGACATCTAGCGCCAGCTCGCCGGGTTGAGTCTCAAGCGGGATGCCGGCGATCGCGAACCAGTGGCCGGTATCCTGTAGCACCATGATGCGTTGGTGGTTCATCTCCACTATCGGCGCAGTCGCGCTATCCGGCAATTGCACTACCGCCACGCCACCCGGAACCTGATCATCTTTGGGCAAACCGGACGCGAAGCCCAACATCGGGCTGAGCATCAATAACGCAAGAATTATCCGTTTCATTTGGTTTCCTCATGCTCAATCTTTTCGACGCGCGCCAGAAAACTGCCATCCGCGAACCGGGTACGGACACTCTGATTCTTGTGCAACCGGTTTACCGAGGCGATCACCTGTCCGCCATCGGCATCGCTGACGATCGCATAGCCGCGTTCCAGCGTCGCGAGCGGGCTCACCGTATCCAGGGAACGCGCGGCCAGGCCGAGCCGGTTTGTGATCGCGCCGAATTGCCGGCGGGTCGCGAAATCGAGCCGTTGGCGTAACGAGGTCAGGGTGCTACGCAATACCAGCAATCGTTTCGCCGGGGTGTGTTGATGCAGGCGCATCAACATTTCACTGACTTTGCGGCTGTCCTGGTTCAGCATCAAGCGCATGCTGTTGCCGAGAAGTGCCTCAAGTTCGTCGAGCCGTTGCGCGCGGTCCCGTAACAGGCGCGCCGGATGCAAGTGTTCAAGCCGTTCGATGCACCATTCGATCCGTTCTTGCCAGGCTGCAAATCCCCTAGCTTGTGCTTGCACGATCCGGGTGCGGACTTTACTCAGTACACTCAGCCATTCGCCACTGTCCGGGGTCGCGAGTTCGGCTGCGCCAGTCGGTGTCGGGGCACGGACATCGGCGACGAAATCGGCGATGGTGAAATCGATTTCGTGGCCGACACCGCTTATCACCGGGAGGGTGCAGGCGTGGATAGCCCGCGCGACGATCTCTTCGTTGAATGCCCACAGGTCTTCCAGCGAACCGCCGCCGCGGCTCAGAATCAGTACCTCGCATTCGGCGCGCGCAGCAGCGGTGTTCAGCATGGCAGCGATCCTGGCGCCCGCGCCTTCCCCCTGCACCGGTACCGGATACACGATCACGCGCGCGATCGGGTAACGGCGCCGGATCACGCTCAGGATGTCGCGGATCGCCGCTCCGGAAGGGGAAGTGATGATGCCGATGACAGCAGGTGTAGCAGGCAGAGGCTTTTTGTACGCACTGTCGAACAGCCCTTCCTTGGCCAGCTTCTGCTTGAGTTCCTCGAAAGCACGTTGCAGCGCGCCGTGGCCTGCTTCTTCCATGTGCTCGACTTGCAGTTGATAGTCGCCGCGCGGTTCATAGAGGCTGACCCGTGCGCGCACCAGCACATGGAGACCGTCCTTGGGGGTGAAGCGCAAGAGAGCGGCCCGGTTGCGGAACAGGGCGCAGCGGACCTGGGCGGTTGAATCCTTGAGTGAGAAATACAGATGCCCGGACGCCGGGCGTGCCAGATTCGATAGCTCGCCCTCGACCCACAGCAGCGGCAGGCCGCCTTCCAGCAGGCCGCGGGCCGCGCGGTTGAGCGCCGAAACGGTATAGACCTGACGGGTGGGCGGGGAATCCGGACTGCTGACCATGCGCCATGATAACTACCCGGGACCGCAGGCAAAAGGCCACGTGATGGTGGTTTTACCCGAACAGGCCGGAAAGATTATAATGAGCGGTTTAACCCCACCTCAAGCCGGGAGCCGTCATGCGCATCCTTCAGGAAGCCCTCACTTTCGACGATGTCCTCCTGGTGCCTGCCTTTTCGGATGTATTGCCCCGCGATGTGGACCTCAAGACCCGGCTGACCCGCGACATCACGCTCAATATCCCGCTGGTCTCTGCTGCCATGGACACCGTCACCGAAGCGCGCCTTGCGATCGCGATGGCGCAGGAAGGCGGTATCGGTATCGTGCACAAGAACATGACGCCGGAAGAACAGGCGCAGCAGGTACGCAGCGTCAAGAAGTTCGAGAGTGGTGTGATCAAGGATCCGATCACGGTCACGCCCGACACCACAGTCGGGGCGGTCCTGAAACTGACCCGTGCACATCAGATCTCCGGCGTACCGGTAGTCGATGGCGAACGTCTGGTCGGCATCGTCACCAGTCGCTATCTGCGTTTCGAGACTCGCTTCGACGAACCTGTGTCCCAGATCATGACCGGCAAGGACCGTCTGGTCACCGTCAAGGAAGGCGCGGACAAGGACGAAGTGCTCGACAAGCTGCATCAGAACCGCATCGAAAAAGTGCTGGTGGTGAACGACAAATTTCAGCTGCGCGGCATGATCACCGTGAAGGATATTCAGAAGGCCAAGGATTATCCCAATGCCAGCAAGGACGAACATGGCCGTCTGCGCGTCGGCGCAGCAGTCGGTACCGGTGCCGATACCGGCGCGCGCGTAGCCGCACTGATCGAAGCGGGCGTGGACGTGGTGATCGTCGATACCTCGCACGGCCACAGCAAGGGTGTGCTGGATACGGTACGACGGCTCAAACAGAAGCATCGCGACCTCGCCGTGATCGGCGGCAATATCGTCACCGCGGATGCCGCGCACGCGCTGGTGGAAGCCGGCGCAGACGGCGTCAAGGTCGGCATCGGGCCGGGCTCCATCTGCACCACCCGCATCGTCGCCGGCGTCGGCGTACCGCAGATCAGCGCGGTCGCGAATGTCGCGGAAGCGTTGGCCAAGAAAGGCGTGCCGCTGATCGCCGATGGTGGCATCCGTTATTCGGGCGATGTCGCCAAGGCCCTGGCCGCTGGGGCATATTCCGTGATGATCGGCGGCCTGTTCGCCGGTACCGAGGAAGCGCCGGGCGAAGTCGAGCTGTATCAGGGCCGTTCCTACAAGTCTTACCGCGGCATGGGTTCGTTGGGCGCGATGTCACAGAAGCAGGGCTCGGCGGACCGTTATTTCCAGGACGCCACCGACGAAGTCGAAAAACTGGTGCCGGAAGGCATTGAAGGCCGCGTACCTTATAAGGGCACGCTGCTCGCCATCATCCATCAGTTGATGGGTGGCGTGCGCTCCAGCATGGGCTACACCGGTTGCCGCAACATGGACGAGATGCGCACCAAACCCGGCTTCGTCCGCATCACCGGCGCCGGCATGCGTGAGAGCCACGTGCATGATGTGGCGATTACCAAAGAAGCGCCTAACTATCGAACGGATTAAGCAGTAGCAAGGCCGCTTCGCGGCCTTTTTTGTTTCAGGAAACCGATTTTTGCCGGAACTCGCAGCATGACCCAACCCGACATCCACGCTCAACGCATCCTGATCCTCGACTTCGGTTCGCAATGGACTCAACTCATCGCGCGCCGGGTGCGCGAGATTGGCGTGTTCTGCGAGATCCGTACCCCTGACATCAGCGAGACTGCGCTGCGTGAGTTCGCACCGCGTGGTGTGATCCTGTCCGGTGGTCCCGAATCGGTAGTTGGTGATGCGACTCCAAAGACGCCGCGCGCCGTGTTCGAGCTCGGCGTGCCGGTGCTGGGCATTTGTTATGGCATGCAGGATATGGCCGCGCAACTCGGTGGCAAGGTCGAATCCGGTTCACACCGCGAATTCGGCGTCGAACGCATGACGATCACGGCTCCGTCGAAACTGCTCGATGGTATCCAGGATGCGACTGACAGCAAAGGGCAGGCAGCGCTGGAAGTGATGATGAATCACGGCGATTCGGTCACGCAATTGCCACCGGGTTTCGCGCGCACCGGCATGTCGAAAGACGCGTCCTGTGCCGCCATCGCCGACGACGCACGCCGCTTCTATGGTGTGCAATTTCATCCGGAGGTCACCCAGACACTGCAGGGCGGCCGCATCCTGTCGCGGTTCGTGCTGGAGTTATGCGGCTGCGAGGCGCTGTGGAATTCCTCGCGCATCATCGACGATGCGATCCATGCGGTGCGCGAGAAAGTCGGCTCAGGGAAAGTTCTGCTCGGCTTGTCCGGCGGTGTGGATTCTTCGGTCGTGGCGGCGTTGTTGCATCGTGCCATCGGCGATCAGCTGACCTGTGTGTTCGTGGATACGGGCTTGTTGCGTCTGCATGAAGGCGACCAGGTCATGGAAACCTTCGCCCGCAACATGGGCGTACGGGTGATCCGGGTGGATGCGGAAGCGCGATTCCTGGCCGCGCTCAAAGGCGTCAGCGATCCCGAACAGAAGCGCAAGATCATCGGCAAGTCTTTCATCGATGTATTTGAGGAAGAAGCGGCGAAGATCACGGATGTGCACTGGCTGGCACAAGGCACCATCTATCCGGACGTGATCGAATCGGCCGCGGCCAGCGGCAAGGCGCATGTCATCAAGTCGCATCATAACGTCGGCGGTTTGCCCGCGCACATGCGGTTGCAACTGGTGGAACCGCTGCGCGAGCTGTTCAAGGACGAAGTGCGCAAGATCGGGGTCGAACTGGGTTTGCCGCATGAGATGGTCTATCGGCATC
Organism: Gammaproteobacteria bacterium; assembly: GCA_050739495.1. GTDB lineage: Bacteria > Pseudomonadota > Gammaproteobacteria > Natronospirales > REEB76 > DASSKW01. The sequence continues at coordinate 4,835 of JBOIBL010000225.1, forward strand.
CATTCCCCGGTCCGGGCCTCGGCGTGCGTATCCTCGGTGAAGTGAAGAAAGAATACGCCGACCTGCTGCGTCAGGCCGATGCCATATATATAGAGGAGCTGCACCAGGCGGAACTCTACGACAAGGTCAGTCAGGCCTTCGCTGTGTTCCTGCCGGTACGTTCTGTGGGCGTGATGGGCGACGGTCGCCGCTACGATTACGTAGTCGCATTGCGTGCCGTCGAGACCGTGGATTTCATGTCGGCACGTTGGGCGCATCTGCCGTATGAATTTCTCGACAAGGTCTCGCGCCGCATTTGTAATGAAGTGGATGGCATTTCCCGTGTCGTGTACGACGTGACCGGAAAGCCGCCTGGCACTATCGAGTGGGAATAACCCTTGGCGTGCCTTTTGCACGAATACTTTGTTGCGAGGTCGTCCGAGGTGCTCATTTACTGGAATGTAAACTCCGCGCCTCGAACACCACTGCGTCTTGTCTCCGGGCAAAATCCATTGCCGAAAGCAGCTTGACTAACGATTGATACTAAAGCCATGACCGATCACGACGAAAAGTGGATGCGCGAAGCTTTAGCGCTGGCGCAGAAAGCCGAAGCGGAGGGCGAGGTGCCGGTC
>JBOIBL010000226.1:0-14751 GCA_050739495.1 Gammaproteobacteria bacterium
GTGTCCTTCAGGATCTGATCCATGCTTTGGCCGGTGTGCTTGACGAAGATGGCGTTCAGACGCTCGCGCAGATAGAGGATTTCCCTCGCCTGGATCTCGATATCGGATGCCTGGCCCTGAGCGCCGCCATGGGGCTGGTGGATCATGATGCGGGAATGCGGCAGGCTGTGCCGCTTGCCCTTGGCCCCACCGGCCAGGAGCAGTGAACCCATGCTGGCGGCCTGGCCGACGCAGATGGTCGAGACATCCGGCTTGATGAACTGCATGGTGTCGTAGATGGAGAGGCCGGCCGTGACCGAACCGCCCGGCGAATTGATATACAGGCTCACATCCTTGTCCGGGTTCTCGGATTCCAGGAACAGCAACTGGGCGACCACCACGTTGGCGACGAAATCGTCGATCGGCCCAACGATGAACACCACCCGCTCCTTGAGGAGACGTGAGTAGATGTCGTAGGAACGCTCGCCCCGTGCGGTCTGTTCGACCACGATCGGGATCAGATTAAGTGCTTTGGTATCCATGGAATCCTTCATTTTCAGTGCCGCCTTCAATGTTGATGGTGGTGGTGCTCGCCGAAATTCATCAGTTCCTTGAAGCTGGTTGGCTTGTCGTTCACCGTGGCCTTGGCGATCACCCATTGGATCGCCTGATCCTCCAGGACCACGGATTCCAGCTGACGCATGGCTGTCGCATTGGAACGCAAGCTGCGTAATGCCTCACCCGGATTACTGTAGTCAGCGGCCATCCGCTGCATGCGTTCCTCGATCTGCTTTTCGTCCACTCGTAACTGTTGGTTGTTGATGATCTCACCGACGATAAGACCCAGGCTGACCCGGCGCCGCGCCTGCTCCTCGAACAGATCGCGTGGCAGCTCGGAAACCTTCTTCTCGTCCCGGATGCCCATGCGTGCCAGCGCATCCTGCTTCAAACGCCCGATCTCATCGTCCACCAGCGTGGCCGGCAGATCCAGAAGGTTCGCTTTCAGCAAGGCTTCCAGCACCTGGTCCTTGAGTCTACGCTGGATGGTGTCGGCCATCTCCCGGCGCATGTTGTCGCTTACTTCTGCGCGCAGTTTGGCGATACCGCCTTCAGTGATACCGAAGCTCTTGCAGAAATCATCATCCAGCGTCGGCAACTTCCTGCCTTCAACCTTATGTACCTTGACCTTGAAGCGCGCGGTCTTGCCCGCTACTTCCTTGGCCTGATAATCATCCGGGAAATGCACGTCGAACTCGCGCTCTTCGCCGGCGACGATACCCATCAGGCCCTGTTCAAAGTCTTCGAGCATCCGGCCGGCGCCGAGTTCCACCTGCGCTTTGTCCCCCTTGCCACCGGCAAATGCCTGGCCATCAAGGCTGCCGTCGAAATCAACCTGTACCCTGTCACCCTTAGCGGCAGCACGTTCCACCGTTTCCCAGTCAGCTCGCTGAGTCTGCAGGTTCACGACCATCGCATCGATATCCGATTCCTGCACCTCGGCGACCGGACGTTCCAGTTCGATGCTCTCCAGGCCCTGTAATTTGAACTCCGGGTAGACCTCGAAGATAGCGGTGAATTCAAGATCCTTACCGGGCGCATTATTCACGGAATCGATCCGCGGTCCGCCGGCAGGACTGAGTTTTTCCTGCACGAATGCGTCGTTGCAACTGCTCTGCAGCAGATCAGTCACTACCTCGGAACGCACCTGTTCGCCAAAACGTTGCTTGACCACATCGAACGGGATCTTGCCTTGACGAAATCCATTCAGTTTGGCGCGCTTGCCAAGTGTCCGCAGTCGCTCCTCCACTTCACGCTCGACACGTTCCGCGGGAACCTGGACCTTCATGCGGCGCTCAAGACCGCTCGTCTTCTCGATTGAAACCTGCATGGACTTGCCTACCTCGTGGATCAGAACTCAATGAACCGGCCACGCCAGCCGGATTCCGGAAATTGGTGCGAAAGGAGAGACTCGAACTCTCACGGGTTACCCCACTGGCACCTAAAACCAGCGCGTCTACCAGTTCCGCCACTTTCGCATGATTATCCCTCCGTTCCTCACTGGGTCGGAAGGATCATCGCTTTCTTAAATTATATCAAGGAGTTGCGCCTCAATCACTCGCCGGCGCGACATGGCGGAAACACTCTGGGCAAGCATTATACAGGCTCTGGAACAGGCCCGGATGGGGTTCTGTTCGAGTGCCGATAGCGGGAATTAGCTTCGAATCCGGACGCGATTACCCGACTTGTTTGATTACTGATGAAAGTGAGGGGATATCTCGGGAAAAATGGTGGGCCGTGTAGGGTCCGCCGCATGCGGCGGACGGGCAGACAGGGATGTCTGCCCTGGACTTTCCGGCGCAGCAGGATGCGTAGCCTGAAAGCGAACCGTAGGTTCGAATCCGGGCGCAATTACCCGCTTCATTCATTTGCTGATCAGGGTGAGGTATCTGAGGAAAAATGGTGGGCCGTGTAGGATTCGAACCTACGACCTACTGATTAAGAGTCAGCAGCTCTACCAACTGAGCTAACGGCCCACTGAACCTGGTTTTCGATGAATTTGGGGTGGACGATGGGGCTCGAACCCACGACAACCGGAATCACAATCCGGGGCTCTACCAACTGAGCTACGTCCACCATCACAAACCGATAGTCCCGCCGGCCGCGCGAAATGGCGCGCCTGGCAGGAGTCGAACCTGCGACCGCCGGCTTAGAAGGCCGGTGCTCTATCCAACTGAGCTACAGGCGCCTTCAAACACATAATTGGTCGGGGCAGAGGGATTCGAACCCCCGACCCCCTGCTCCCAAAGCAGGTGCGCTACCAGACTGCGCTATGCCCCGGATCAAAAACTGTTCATGCGAGGCACTTCACCTGCTTTGCTCGCAGACTGTTGCCGGCTCGGCTCGTGCCTCGCCTGGCAACCCAGCCGTGGACTTCCTGTCCCCGGCGTTCGCCCTCTCGGGCTCACCCCAAAGCAGGTGCGCTACCAGACTGCGCTATGCCCCGCACCACGCAGCCTTCGGGGCTTCCCGGCGCGGCTCCGCGTAAGGGCGGGAATGATACGTGGCGTGCCGGTGCCAGTCAATTTCAACGGCTCCAGTTGGAGCCTGAAACCGGCCATGCGACAATGCCGCCGCACCCAAGTACAACGATTTCGACATGCCAGCCCAGATAATTGACGGCAAAGCTCTGGCCGGCGAATTACGCCGATCCATGACTCAGCGTGTGACGCAACGGCACACTGATGGCCTGCGGCCACCGGGGCTCGCCGTGGTACTGGTCGGCAACGATCCTGCTTCGGAAGTCTATGTCCGCAACAAGCGGCTTGCTTGTTCGGAAGTGGGAATTGAGTCACATGCCTTCGATCTGCCGGCGACTACCTCACAACAAGCATTGTTGAAACTCATCGACGATCTGAATGCAAACGACAGGGTCGACGGTATTCTGGTGCAACTGCCGCTACCCGATCACATCGATACCAGCGCGGTCATAGAACGCGTTCGCCCGGACAAGGATGTGGATGGATTCCACCCCTATAACATCGGGCGTCTGGCACAACGCATCCCGCTGCTGAGACCGTGCACCCCGTTCGGCATCATCAAGATGCTGGAGCACTATGGCGAAAAATTTACGGGTCGTCATGCAGTGGTAGTGGGTGCATCCAACATTGTGGGACGACCGATGGCGCTGGAACTGTTACTGATGGGCGCGACCGTCACGATCTGTCATCGGTTTACCGAACATCTCGAGTCTTATGTGGCAACTGCAGACATCCTGGTGGTAGCAGTAGGCAAACCGCAACTGGTACCAGGTGAATGGGTAAAACCCGGCGCGACGGTGATCGATGTCGGTATGAACCGGTTAGCGGACGGCAAACTGACCGGCGATGTGGAGTTCGAGGTTGCACGCCAGCGCGCCGCACTGATTACACCAGTGCCCGGTGGAGTCGGTCCGATGACCGTCACCATGCTGCTGGAAAACACGCTTACCGCCGCGAAGGCGCATGACACTAAATAACTGATTGGAACTGAATAGCGTTACTGCCGGCGCCAGATCGTCCCGCCTGCGCCATCTTCCAGTACGATCCCCGCATCCGTAAGTTGCTTGCGGATACGATCTGCTTCATTCCAATCCTTGCTCCGACGCGCCGCATTTCGTGCGGCGATCAATCCCTCGACTTCCGCTGCCGGCAGCCCCGACGACGCTTCGACATCCGCTTTGAGGTACATTTCGGGATCGGCTTGCAGGATTCCGAGCACGGCTCCCAATTCGACCAGCAACCCAGCCAGAACGTTGACCTGTTTATCATCCGCATCCCGCTGCCGATTGAGCTCGCGTGCCAGATCGAACAGTACGCTGATCGCAACCGGCGTATTGAAATCATCATCCATGGCAAGCTTGAAACGTTCGCGGAATTCGCTTTCCTGCGGCGCCGATCCCGTTTTGATGCCGCGTAAAGCGGTATAGAGTCGAGACAATCCCGACGCAGCAACATCGAGAGAATGATCCGAATAATTGAGCGGGCTTCGGTAATGACTATTGAGGATGAAATAACGCACCACTTCTGGCTGATAGCGTTTCAATACGTCACGCACGGTAAAGAAGTTACCCAATGACTTGGACATCTTCTCATCATCGACATTCACGAAACCGTTGTGCATCCACACATTGACGAAATGCTCGCCGGTCGCAGCTTCCGATTGTGCTATCTCATTCTCATGATGCGGGAATTGCAGATCCATACCGCCACCATGAATATCAAAATGGTTGCCCAGCGCGGCGGTGGACATCGCCGAACACTCGATATGCCAACCGGGGCGGCCAGCGCCCCACGGTGAGGGCCAGCTCGGTTCACCCGGTTTAGCGGCCTTCCAGAGCACAAAATCGAGCGCATCTCGCTTGGATTCATCCACTTCCACCCGTGCGCCAGCGCGCAAATCTTCGAGCCGCTTGCCGGATAAGCGACCGTAATCCTTGAAACTGCTCACTGAATAATAGATATCGCCATTGCTGCCCTGATATGCAGAACCTTTCCCGATCAGAACTCCGATCATGGTAACGATATCTGCGATCGAAGTCGTGGCGCGCGGTTCCATATCAGGACGCTGTACGTTCAGCGCTGCCTCGTCCTCATGCGTAGCGGCTATATAGCGATCAGTCAGCGCTTCGATGGGTTCACCGTTCTCGGCCGCGCGTTTGATGATCTTGTCGTCGATGTCGGTGATATTGCGTACATAGAGTAGTTTGTAACCGCTGTCACGCAACCAGCGAGCCACCATATCGAATACCACCAGCATGCGGGCATGGCCGATATGCATGTTGTCGTACACGGTGAGACCGCAGACATACATACGTACCTGGCCCGCCACCAGAGGTTTGAAAACTTCCTTGCGACGGGTCAATGAATTGTGTATCTGCAACATGCGGAATCAGCCTTGCTTGTAATCCTGCGCATAGCGCAATTGACGTTCGATGCCACTCGCAGGCAGCAATTTCCACAAACGTTCCATCTCGGGACCGTGTATGCGTCCGGTCAAGGCCGCACGCAGTGGCATGTAGAGCGCTTTACCGGAACGTCCAGTCGCCGTGGAAACGGCTTTGGCAAAAGACTTGAAATCCGGCGGACCCGCATGCAGGCAATCCAGCGCCTGACGGAAGAATGTCTGGCCGGCTGCCTGCATGGCGTTGCTGGCATCCTGATCCGGCTCTACCTCGCCATTCAGTAAGCGTGCCCAATGTATCGCACCGTCCGGACGGGTGATGTTGCCGCGCACGGTATCGACAAATTCAGCGCGCATGGATTCAGGCACGAGTTGCATCAACTGCGGCTGGTTCGTCGCCAACCAGCTCCATACACGCGTGCCGTCCGCTTGCTGCAAGACCTCACGCTGCCAATAATCCAGTTGCTGATGATCATAATGCGATGGTGAATGACTGATATGCGAAATATCGAATTGCTGCGCCAGAGTCGCCAGGTCCATGAAGGCATTGCTGGTATAGGTATGTCCTAACCGCGCCAGGTAATTCATCAGCGCTTCAGGCAGGATACCGTCGATGCGCAAATCCGCCAGACTGCCGCCACCTTCACGTTTGGACAAGGGCGCGCCGCCCTCGCCCACGATCAGCGAAAGATGTCCGTAGTGTGGTGACTGCAGGCCCAGCGCTTCCAATAACAGCAACTGACGCGGGGTATTGGCGAGGTGATCCTCGCCGCGCAATACGTGCGTGACGCCCATCAGCGCATCATCAACCGCGTTGCTGAAAAAGAATGCCGGACTGCCGTCGGCACGCCGAATCACGAAATCACCGATGTCGTGATTGGCGAACACCTGCCGGCCACGGATCAAGTCTTCGAACGCCATCTGGCCTTTGTCGGGTACCCTGAAGCGCAATGCGGGCCTGAGTCCTTTCGCCAATTGCGCTTCAATCTGCGCTCTGCCGAGATGCGCACATGTACCGACATACCGGGGCGGCTTGCCAGCGGCGAGTTGCGCCTTGCGTGACAAGGCCAGTTCCGCCGGGGTGCAGAAGCAGGGATACACTTGCTCGCGGGCTGTCAGACGATCGACCTGCTCCGCATACACTGCGCCGCGTTCAGACTGACGATAGGGACCAAGCGGGCCACCATGATCCGGACCTTCCTGCCAGGTGATACCGAGCCAATCCAGATCGCCGATCAATCCGGTTTCGAATTCCCGTTTCGAGCGTTCTGCGTCGGTGTCCTCGATCCGCAGGATCAGCGTGCCCCCCATATGCGCAGCAAACAAGGCATTGAACAAGGCAGTGCGGGCATTCCCCACATGGAGGTGTCCGGTTGGGCTGGGTGCAAAACGGGTACGAACGGTCATGGGTCTGCATTTTACAGGACAGCTGTGTTATCACACCCCAAAATTGCCAATTTTCCGGCTCGCCACGTATCATGAAGCCAGCCTTCGGGAGCACCAATGAGAAAAATTCTCGCCGGTCTGTCCAGCATCTTGTTGCTGGCCGCATGCAGTCAGACACCGATACACCCCACTGCGCCAGCAGAGCCTTATCCCCGTGTGGCATTCATCACCAGCCAGGGCAGCTTCGTGGTACAACTTGATCGGGAGCGTGCACCGCTATCGGTGACGAATTTCCTGCACTATGTGGAAGCCGGCTTCTACAGTGGCACGCTCATCCATCGCGTGGTATCCGGCTTCGTGATCCGGGGAGGCGGTTATACGATCCCTTATAAGGAGAAGAAAACCCTGCCCCCCATAGCCAACGAGTCGGGCAATGGGCTCTCCAATCTGCGCGGAACCATCGCCATGGCCAGGGAGGAAGCACCCCATTCTGCGACAGCCCAGTTCTATATCAATCTCACGGATAACCGGAGACTGGACCCTCACCCCGATCGCTGGGGTTATGCCGTATTCGGGAAAGTCATCTCCGGTATGGATGTAGTGGACAAGATTGCCGCGGTCCCGACCGGCAAAGCCGGCCCCTTCGCCAAGGACGCCCCGCTGACCCAGGTGATCATCCTGAAGGCAGTGGAACTCGAAGCCTCGCTCGATTGACCTGTGATGCCAACCCTGTTCATTTCCGACCTTCATCTCGATCCGGCACGTCCGCAGATCACGGAATTGTTTCTGCAATTTCTGTGTAATGAGGCCAGCGGAGCGGACAAGCTCTACATCCTGGGCGATTTCTTCGAGGTCTGGATCGGTGATGATGACCCCGACCCGCATCATGCGCTCGTCATGGCCGGACTGCATGCCCTGACTCAAGGCGGAGTGCCGGTGTATTTCATGCATGGCAATCGCGATTTTCTGATCGGCGATGGTTTCATGGAGAAGACCGGTTGCCGGCTGCTCGCCGAGCCGACACTTATAGAGCTTTATGGTGTCCCGACCCTTCTGATGCACGGTGACACACTGTGCACCGACGATACAGAATATCAGCGCTTTCGCGCCATGGTGCGCAATCCTGACTGGCAACACGCATTCCTGTCCAAATCATTGGACGAGCGCCGTGCGTTCGCCACGCAGGCACGTAACGAAAGCAAATCCCGTACGCTGGAAAAAACGGAAACGATCATGGACGTGAACCGACAGGCCGTGGAACAAGTCATGTTGCAACACGGCGTATCACGATTGATTCATGGCCATACCCATCGGCCGGCTACCCATCGCTTCACCGCCGGTGGCAAACCACTGACCCGCATCGTGCTGGGTGACTGGTATGAACAGAAGAGCCTGCTGCGGATGAGTGCTGATAGCACAGTATTGGAAGACGCGCGCGTCCCGCGATAATCATCTGTTGCGACTATGCGGCACGCACAGGAACGCCGCTGTGAAAACGGAAGTCGCTGTCAGGCTGGTTGATGAGCGCCGCTTCGATTTCCGAAAACTCCGTAATGCGCGAGACCGCGGCATCGCCGCCGCGCTGCTGCGCAAGCGTGATATAAAGCCCGAAATGCCGCGATTCGGCAGCCGCCAGCGCGCGGTAAAAAGCCGCCAATTCCGGATCCAGCACAGCGGCGACCACCTGAAAGCGTTCACAGGATCGCGCCTCGATGAAGGCGCCTATGATCAGCAGGTCAAGCAGCCGTTCAGGTTCCCGGGTACGTGCATGCCCACGTAAACCTGCAGCGTAGCGAGAGGCACCAAGCGCTCGATTTTCGATATCGCGTTTGCGCATCACACGCGTCACCTGTTCGAAATGGCGCAATTCCTCGCGTGCCAGACGTGACATCGCCTCCTGCAAACCTGGATCACGATCCCCATACTGGAACATCAGATTGAGCGCAGTCGCCGCTGCCTTCTTCTCGCAGTTGGCATGATCGATCAGCAGGGTCTCGTGATTTTCTGTCACTGCAGCCACCCATGGCGCAGGGGTTGGACATGCCAGAAAATGATCGATAGAGGTGAACTGCTTCATCTGCAGATCAACCGGTATGCTTGTAGGCAAGAATCAGGTCCATGACATTGGTGCCGGTAGGTCCGGTATGAACAAGATCACCGCTGGCTTCCAGAAAACTGCCGCTGTCGGCGCGTCGCATGCATTCACCGGCATCCAGGCCAGCATCCGCACCCCGTGCGATACTGCTGCCATCCACCAGCGCGCCGGCATCGTCGGTATTGCCATCGGAACCGTCCGTACCGACCGCCAGCAACCAGCAATCATCCCGTCCTTTTAACTGCTGCGCTGCTGCCAGCGCCAAAGCCTGATTACGCCCACCGCGTCCGGGATTGTTCGGTAGCGTCATCACCGTCTCGCCGCCCCACACATGCAAGCCCGGGGCGGCCGCACACAAGGTTTCTGCGATCTGCTTGCCGCAGTCGATCGCATCCGCATCAGGCAACATTGGATAGCTTCGGACTGGTGTCGCCCCGGTTTTTGCCGCATGCACTACCGCGTCGAGCATCTGTTGATTACTGGCGACAATCGAGACTTCGACATTATCGAAGTCCTGTTCCGGCTCCGGTTCGCTCAATGGTATGTCTGAAAATTCCTTCGGTAACGCTGGCAGGGGCTGCCGATCCGGTGACACCAACAGACCTGAACCCACATGTGCAGGATCGTTATCGGGCGCATCCGACATCAACAGCACATTGACGGGACGCCCGGCCAGCCGTTTGACCAGACGTCCACCCTTGATAAGCGAGACAGCACAACGAACGCGGTTTACCGCGTCGATGGCAAGGCCACTGCCCAGCAACCAGCGATTGAGTGCTTGCAGTTGTGTGAGTGAAACGTTGTCCGGAAGCACCTCAACCAGGCTGGAGGTACCGCCCGAGATCAGGAAGATAAAATGAGCATCCGCCGGCACCCGCTCCAGAAACAGACATAACGCACGTCCCGCAGCCAGACTTTGCTCATCCGGAACCGGATGGCCCGCTTCCAGTGACAACAGGCGTGGATCGCGATACACCGGGCTGTCCTGATAGCCGTGACGGGTGACTACCAGACCAGCACGCAGACGTGCGCCCAGTGCATCGATGGCGCCTGCTGCCATGGCATCGGCGGCCTTGCCGATGGCGACGAGATAGACTTTCTCGGGTAATTCCAGGGAACGCAATGCTGCATGCACACAATTACGCCCATTCACCGCTGCCAGCCCCTGCTGCATCAGTTTGAGCAACAGGGCGCGTACCGGGGAACCAAAATCATGCGGCTTCTTCATATTTTCAAGCTACCCGTGCTGTTATTGCTTTTATGGCGCATCTGCGGATAACGCGAGCGGACGCCTGCGGGTTTACGTCTGCGAACCAGACGATGGATCAGGATACGTTGTACATCTCGATGACCTGGCGCGTCTCGCGTTGCCGTTTCTGCTTGGCCTCATCGGAACGCTCCGCGGCAAGCGAAGCCAGGTAGGCACCAGTCACGTCTCCGGTGATGTATTCACCCGAGAATACCGAGGTATCGAAGCGCTGGATCTTCGGATTACCACGCCGTACCGCATCCACCAGATCATCCAGCTCCTGATAGATAAGCTTGTCGGCACCGATGAAACGGGTGATCTCCTCATCGCTCTTGTCGTGTGCGATCAGCTCCTGCGGCGTCGGCATATCAATACCGTACACATTGGGGAAACGGACCGGTGGCGCCGCCGAGGCAAAATACACTTTGTTGGCGCCGGCATCGCGCGCCATGTTGATGATCTGACGCGAGGTAGTGCCGCGCACGATTGAATCGTCCACCAGCAACACATTCTTGCCGCGAAATTCAAGATCGATGGCATTCAGTTTCTGGCGCACAGAGTTACTGCGCTGCTGCTGGCCGGGCATGATGAAGGTACGGCCGATGTAACGGTTCTTGATAAAGCCTTCGCGATACTTGATACCCATCACATTGGCAAGTTGCAATGCGCTGGTGCGGCTGGTATCTGGTATCGGGATGATTACGTCGATGTCGTTGCCTGCCCATTCACGCTGGATCTTCTCAGCCAGCTTGTCGCCCATGCGCATCCTGGCCTTGTATACCGAGATATCGTCCATGATCGAATCCGGACGGGCAAAATAGACGTGTTCGAATATGCAAGGTGAATAAAAGGGTTTGTCCGCACACTGCCTGGTATGCAGGTTGCCGTCGCGATCTATGACCACGGCCTCGCCGGGTGCCACATCGCGGATCAATTCGAAACCGCATACATCGAGCGCGACGCTTTCGGAGGCGATCATGTATTCCGTACCTGTTTCCACTTCGCGCTTGCCGTACACCAACGGACGAATACCGAACGGATCACGAAAACCGACGATACCGTAACCGGCCACCATGGAAACTACCGCATAGCCGCCACGGCAACGTCGGTGCACGTCACTCACTGCCTTGAAGATATCGCCTTCACTGATTTCCAGGCCACCGGTACGCTGCAACTCATGGGCAAAGACATTGAGCAGCACTTCTGAATCCGATTCGGTGTTGAGATGTCGCCGGTCATCGCGAAACAACATTTCCTTGAGCGCGTGAGAATTGGTCAGATTGCCGTTGTGACCGAGAGCAATACCGTAGGGTGAGTTGGTATAGAAAGGCTGCGCTTCCGCAGAATTCGAGCAACCGGCGGTGGGATAACGCACGTGACCAATACCGACTCGGCCACGCAAGCGCAGCATGTGGCGCTGCTGGAATACATCGCGCACCAGACCGTTGCTCTTGCGCAGATACAGCCTGCTGTCGTCGCTGGTCATGATGCCGGCCGCATCCTGACCGCGATGCTGTAATACGATAAGACCGTCATACAGCAGCTGATTGACGTCACTACGACCGACGATTCCAACTAGTCCACACATGCACGCGCCTCGTTGAACCTGAGTGCTGATCTAACCGGATCCCGCATCCATATCATGCGCGACCTCTGCCGGCAGCAGATGTCGCATGTCCAATGCCAAAACTTCCGCATACGGTGCCAGCAACGAATTGCGCCAGCTCTGGGTGTGGGGCATCACCGTGAATCCCGCCACCAGTGCCAGCACCACCACGATGACCACGCCGCGCGCCACACCGAAAATCGCGCCCAGCACACGGTCAGCCATGCTCGCACCGCTGCGCTTAACTAATTTACCGACAAAGAAATTGATGGCTGCACCGACCAGCAACACCATGACAAATATGATGATGAAACCGATCACAATCCGTACCGACGGATTGTGCACAAAGCCGAACAAGCCACCCAGATTGCGAGCGAAACGCAGCGCAAGCCAGAATCCGATCAACCAGGCAAGCAGGGAAACCGTCTCGCGCAAAAACCCGCGAAACAGGCTGACCAGGGCCGAGACCACGATGATGCCGAGGATGAGATAGTCGATCCAGCTCATGCGCGCCTGCCCGCTCCGGCGTGCCAGTGAATTGCTATTTTAACAGACCCTGCAAGGGGCCGGTCAGGAATTGGGCACCACTTTGGCTTTACCGCCATAAATATGGTTGATTGCAGGCACGGCTTTTTCCGCTGCGGCGCGCTCCGCATAGGGTCCTACCCGCACCCGGTAATAGGTCGTGCTGCCGGTGCTGTAACGGCTGATCAATACGTGATACCCGCGCTGCGCAAGGGTCTGCTGCAATTTGAGCGCATTGTGTTCACTTCCATAACTCCCCGCCTGCACCATCCACCCTCCCGAAACAGTCGAGCTTGCCGCAGCAGCACGCTCGATCGGCTGGGACTGAGGTGCAGTAGTCGGCGTACTTGGCGGTGCTTTGTGCCTGACAGCCTGAGCGGCAGGCGGGTTAGCGACTGCTGCAGATGGCGTCGGTTGCGCCGGGTTCATGGCCGGCTGGACAGGCTGCGAGGCCTGACCGCTCAGGTCCATGCGGTATTCCTGCGGAGCAGCAGTCGTCGAAGCGGCAGGCAACGGCACATTCCGGGTGACTGAACTTTCCGGTGCCGGGCCTTGCAGGACCCACGGAATGATGATGATGCCGAGCACCACGAGCACCACCGCGCCGATCACCCGCTCCTTGACACCAATGTCCATCCGCCTGCCTCCCCTGACTCTATCTGTTAATGTTAGCCCGTTTTGTCTGCTCGTGCTGCAAACCTGCTGACACGGTCTGGAACGAGCCACAGACCAGAATCCGGTCGCCTGCCCGCGCCCGCGCCCACGCCGCATCACAAGCAGCAACCACGTCAGTGTGTTCACTGATAATTGTTCCAGGCACCGCTGTCCGGACTCGCGCAGCCAGCGCCGCAGCAGTTTGCCCCCGCGATCCTTCCAGTCCGCCGATAAACCATTCGTCTACGTATGGAGCAAGAACTGACGCTACTGTTTCAGCGGCCTTGTCGCGAAACATGCCGAACACTGCCAGGGTTCTGCCGTTCACCGAAACTGCAGCGAGGTTCTCGGCCAGGACCCGTGCGGCATCCGGGTTATGCGCTACATCGAAAATCATCTCTACGGTTCCAGGCACACGCTGGAAACGCGCGGGCAAACTGGCGCTAATGAGACCAGCACGGATCGCCTCACTGCCCACACCCATTTCGGGCAATGCCTGCAACAAGGCGATGACGCTGGACGCGTTATTCAGCTGGATCCGGCCCGGCAAGGAAGGTTCCGGCAAATCATCCAGTACTGTCATCCCGCCATGCCAACGCCAACCCGATGTCGCGTCAGCCCAATCGAACTCCTGTCCCAATACCTGCAGATCGGCGCCGCGCTGTGCCGCCGTCTCGATCAGACGCGCTGGCGGATTACGATCGCCGCAAATCGCCGGACGACCCCTCCGATAAATACCCGCCTTCTCATAGCCGATGCTGTCGCGATCGTTACCCAGCCATTCCTGATGATCGAGACCGACCGATGCCACCAGCGCTCCATCCGGCTCCACTGCATTGACCGCATCCAGCCGCCCACCCATGCCGACTTCCAGCACGGCGATATCAACCTCGTGATTGCGAAAGATATCGAAGGCCGCCAGGGTACCGAATTCGAAGTAAGTCAGACTGATATCACCACGTGCCGCATCGATCCTTTGAAAGGCATCGCAGAACTCCTGGTCCTCAGCTTCCATACCATCCACTCGCACCCGCTCGTTGTAACGCAACAGATGCGGCGAAGTGTAAGCGCCGACCTTGTAACCTTGCGCTCTCAGGATGGCTTCGAGGAATACTACGCAGGAACCTTTGCCGTTGGTGCCCCCCACCGTCAAGACCCGAAACGGCGGTTGTGCCAACTGCAGGCGTTCCAGCACCCGCTGCACGCGCTCCAATCCCATGTCGATGGCATTGGGATGCAACCTTTCCTGCCAGCGGAGCCAGTCAGGTAACGTCGCGAACCGGGGCTCAGTCTTCGTCTTCATGATCATGATTCAAGTAATACGCCGCGCAACCGGTGATCCAAAGGGATCGAAACGAATTTCGCCACTAACCAGCCCAACAACCAGCACAACACCATGATCGGCAAGTACCACAGATAACCAAACTGGAGATTGCCGCCCAGGGTTCCGAACAGCCGGACTGCAGCGTAAACCACGAACATGTGAGTCAAATAGATTTCATAGCTGAGGCGCCCGCAGGCACGTAGCCAGCCGAGGCCCGGCAATGCAAATCTCCAGCCTGCCTCCTCCCGCCAATACAAGCCGATCACCAGACACAGCACAGAGAAGGTCAGCAAGAGTATATAGCTGTCATGCAATACCGGCCACAGGATATCGCCAGCAAACAAAACTGCTGCCAACCCAATCGCACCGGCACCGCACAACAACACAGTAAACGGTCGCCGCGGTGACTTGATGTGTGCCACGATCAACGCACCCAGTACACCCATCGCAATCGCCGCCATACCGGGAAGATAAGCTTTTTCCTGCCAGCGGAG
>JBOIBL010000227.1:0-15922 GCA_050739495.1 Gammaproteobacteria bacterium
CTTGGTGCGGCGCGAAAGCACCTGGATCACGCGGCGAATTTCCTCGTCGCGCCCGATCACGGGGTCCAGCTTGCCGCTTTCGGCGCGTGCGGTGAGGTCGATGGTGAATTTCTCCAGCGCCTGGCGCTGGTCTTCGACATTGGCGTCGTCCACCGATTGGCCGCCGCGCATCTCCTCAATGGCCTTTTCAAGCGCGGCTTTGGTGGCACCTGCGTCACGCAGTGCGTCGCCCAGCGCGCCCTTGTCCTCGACCGCGGCCAGTACGAACAGCTCCGACGAGATGAACTGGTCATTGCGTTTCTGCGCCAGCTTGTCGGTCTGATTCAGCAGCCGGTTGAGTTCGTTGGACACGTGCACATCGCCGCCGTGCCCCTGCACTTCCGGCAGTTTGTCGAGGCTCGTGTCCAGCGCGTTACGCAACAAATTCAGGTTGGCGCCGACCTTGGCCAGCAACGGTCGTACGCTGCCGCCTTCCTGATCCAGCAACGCCAGCATCAGGTGCACGGGTTCGATGAATTGATGATCCTGGCCCACAGCCAACGATTGCGCATCGGCCAGAGCCATTTGGAACTTACTGGTTAGTTTATGCGTATTTCGGTGAAAACCGCCACTGATTCCGGTCTGAAAGCCGCCACCCATTACGGTGGGAAAGCCGCCACCTGTTCCGGTGGAAAACCGCCACTGGGCGGATTGGTCTAGAAATCGTGGTCAACGCGATCAGATCGAATCAAAAATCGATAGCGGACTTGACTAATGGCTAGACCGCAAACCTCAGGCTCAAAGACACGCTCGCCCTGATCGATATCCGCACTCTCGATCACTTCGTCATCGGCGGTGACGATGCGGTCAGCTTCGCGGAGCGGGGGTGGCTGTAAGGCCACCCTCAAAATCATTGATCTGCGCTAGGGATTGTCTTTCAGGTATTCCTGCGCCGCCTTGTACCCTTCTGAAGCAGCCTTCTCCATCCAAAAATGAGAGCGCACTTTGTCGTTCGGATTGCCGGTCTGCGAAAGTATTATGGCGTAGTTGTACATAGCAATCAGGTCATCATTCTCTACTGCAATTTGATACCAGTACCGTTGCTTTTTGTAATCTAATTTAACAAACCCATAGAAGTCGGCTAACCTGATTGCCGCTTTACCGGAACCGGTCATGGCTTTAATTGCCAAGGCAGGCAATTCATTCTCTTCGATATTCAAAGAAGCATTGCCAAAAATTGACGGCGAAACAGGTGCAAGATGAGCAACGATTGGTCCTTTTTTGTCTTGCTCATTCTGAGCCCATGCCATCATAGAGTTTGCCACAAAAACAATTGACAACACGGTGCGCGCTAGTTTTGTCTTGAAGTGCCACATCTTGATCTGACAAAAGTTGTCGAAACGATTCACCGCGCGTTCGAACCCATACAATCAGGTTTGTGGCTTTCAAATGTACCAGACGGGAAGCAACTCTTCAGTTCCAGCTTTGAATACGAAAATCCATTCTCAGCAGATTTCTTTAGCCAGTAGAATGCGCGACGTTGCGAAAGGGGATCAGCGCTCATTCGAAGCGCATTGTATGTTAAGAATTGCATACGAGGGTACCCATCTTCTGCTCCGATCAATGCCCAATATTTCCATTTTGGGTTCTCATTTTTTTCATACATGTAGTAGTCCGCTAGTTGTGCTGCAGCTGCGCCATCACCCATCATGGCTTGGATCGACAGTTTGTCTATGCTCGCACTTAATTCCACGGGTGCAGTGGTAAGCACAGGATATTTAACCTGCGATTTCGCTGTAGTGCATGAAGACAAGAGCACCACGAGGATAGAATAAATTACAATTCGCATATTCATGGCCCTCCAAAGTGGAGAAACTTACCTGGGTTATTAAAATCCGCTCCAGCGTGCTCGGCAGCAGCAGGCCCCGCTGTATAGTCAAGACCACCATTAGTATGGAGTACCAGGTAAGTTACCGGACTTGAGCTATTTTTTTGATAGAACCAACCCCATGTATTAGGAGCCCAGACATTGTCATTATGGCTAAGCGCATTCAAGGCTTGTGAAAGATATTCGGCATAAGGACGAGGTTGAATCAAAGAACCCGGAGCTTTGTTAGGAGTTGTTCCAGTGTTACATGCTAGTAATCTAACAGGTTTCCCATTACAAGATGTATTTCCATTAATTTTGTTTGCCAATTCTCTAGGGGAAAAGCCGCCAACGCTATTTGGGTCGCCGTGTCCAGCAACGGTACATTCGCCTGGGTCACCATTATAAGCTTGCGCCATCAGCCACAAACTGCGCTGTGTTACAGGATCAAACAAATTGATATCAACGGCCCATGCCAGCGAATCGGTATAAGACACTGGGTTATCGTCTACATATGCATATGTATTAACCCCGCCACCTAATCCAATCGGATCACTCTCAATATACCGCCCCGTGGTCGGATCGTAGTCCCGGAAGAAGTTGTAGTTCTTGCCGGTCTCGGCATCGTAATACTGGCCGGGCGCACGGAGATTGTAGGTAAAGAGCCCCTGCCCGCTCGGGTTGTCATTCGGGGTACCGTTGCCGAACGGATCACTGGCCCAGCTCCACACCACAGCCTTGTTCTGATCGGTGATGTCCCGCGGCGTACCGAGCTGGTCCGTGGTGACATAGTCCATGGCGCTGGGTGTCGTGACCGCGAGCGGTCGGTTGCCGAGCCAGATGTGCTCCTCGATCAGGTTACCGTTCTGATCGTATTCGCCGATCAGGTGACCGGCTTCGTCGTAGGAAAAATAGAGATAGAGACTGCCGGTGCCCGTGGTCGCTGCCGCGGTCGTCGTGCTGCTGTTCTTCCCTTTGCCCTGGTTCTTGGTGTTCCCGATCTGCTGTGCAATGCAGGATTTGTCCTTGTTATCGACTACGCCGTCCTGGTTGCAGTCCATGCCGGGGGTGATGGGCGCTTGACCCTTGAGGGCCGCCTGCAGTGCGTGCAGGTCGTTCTGATCGATCACGCCGTCACCGTTGGCATCACCCGGGGTCACCGGTGAGGGTTTGCGGACCCGTTGACCCAGACCGTTGTACAGGTACACGGCGGTCTGACTGTCGTAGCCAGTTATGCGGTTGGCGTCGTTGTAGGCATACGTATGGCTACCGTCACTCGTGAGGTTCCCGTCGGCATCGTACTGATAAGACTGGGTTCCCGCCTGCGCGGGAACGACGGACAAGAGACGGTTACTCGCCGTGTCGTAGCTGTACGTGCTCGTCGTACCGCTCGCAGTCAGCTGGGTCCGGTTGCCGTCGAGGTCGTAGCTGTACCCGAGCGTGCCGTAGAACCCCTGCGCGCTCGTCAGTCGGTTGAGGACGTCGTAGCCGAAGGTCTGGCTGTTCGCGCTGTTCAGCGTGTCGGTGAGGGTGGTGACGTCATCATCAGCATTGTCGGTGAGCGTCCATTGCTCGACGTTGGGTACACTGATCCCGGTCAGGCGGTAGTCCGCATCATACGTGCGCGTTTCGACGAGCCCGTTGCCATAGGTGAGGCCAGACATAGGACCGAAGGGTTCGTACGTAATGCCGGACACGAGGGTCTGCGTGACGCCGTTGCGGGTCGCAGTAATCTCGGTGATGCGTTCCGCCGCATCGCGGCCATAGGTGACCTGCATCCCGTCCGGATAGGTGATGCGGGTGAGGTTATCCGCGGCATCGTACTGATACGCGAGCGCGAAGGTGTGGCCGTCCACGGTGCTGGTCTTGCCGGCAATGTTGCCGCGGGCATCATATTGATACGCGGTGCTGCCGCTCTGATCCATAATCGTGGTCAAGCGACCGATACCGTTGGTGCCCTGATCGTAGCTGTAGGTCACGTTTTCATTGGCGTTCGGATATTGAATGCCGGTCAACCGGTTCAGGGCGTCATAGGTATATTGCGTGGTGATGCCCTTGGCATCGGTTTTGGTCAGCCTGTTGCCATCGAGGTCATAGGTATAGGTCGTGGTACCGGTGTCGGGGCTGGCCTGCTCCAGCACATCGCCGAAAGCATCGTATATGTAATGGGTATCCAGGCCTTTGGGGTCGGCAACGTCTGTGATGTGATCGAGCGCATCGTGGTTGTAGGTGGTGTTGCCGTTCTCAGGATCCACCACGGTCACCAACCTGTTCAAAGCGTCGAAACTCTGGTTGGTGGCGTGCCCCATCGGGTCGGTGATCGCGGTCGGATTGCCCAGCAGATCGTCACTATAGGCCGTGGTCTGGCCCGCACCGCCAACCAGTTTCTGCAGCTGGTTGAGATTGTTGTAGACGCGTTGCAGCGTGCGCGTAACGGTGCCGGAGGGATCTTTGGTCTGGCTCTGGGTACGATTACCCAACGCATCCAGCGTGTACGTGATGGAGTCACCGAGATTATCGGCAATCCCGATCAGCCGGTGCGCGGCATCGTAACTGTATTGGAGGTAGGCGCCGGTAGGCAGGGTCACCTTCACCAGATTGCCGGTCGGATCGTATTCGAATGCCGTGGTCGCCCCGGCCACCGTGCGCGCAATCAGACGCTGGCGTGCGTCGTAGGCAAGATCCGTCTCCACGCCGTTCGGATCGATGATCGTGAGCGGATAGCCGTTCGCATCGTATTTTGTGATTTGCGTGACTTGGCCCAGCGCGTTGGTGATGGACGCGAGATTGCCCTGCGCGTCGTAGCCAAAGCTCGTCGCATGACCCAGCGGATCGGTCATGGTTGCCAGCAGACCGGCACTGTCATACACGTAGCTCGTTGTGCGGCTAATGTCCGCGGTGGTGTCGGTGGTCGTCTTGCTCAGCATCCGGCCAACGCTATCGTAAGTGTAGGCCGTGGTTTCGCCGGGCTCGGAAATTAATGTCGGTTTGCGTAAGGTCGTATCCCACTGGGTGGTGATCGTCCGTTCGTCCTGCGTGCCTACGCCTTCAGTGCGCGACAATTCCAGGCCACTGGTATCGTGGGTGTAATCGGTCACGTTACCGTTAAAGTCCGTCGTGCTGCTGATGAAACCGTTGGCGTCGTATGTGATGCTCTTGCTGGTATCGCCACAATCGGGGCACGGCGCTGAGGCTGAAATCAGTCTATTGACCCCCCACACATTCTCAAAAGCCAGATGCCGCACCAGACCGGTTGCTTCCGTTACGTCGGCCTGATTGCTTCCATAGCTCACGCTGATTTTGTCGGCGCCATCGGCACGATTTGAGCTTGTGGCTCGATTGTATGCATCGTACGACCAGGTTGCATACTGATTGCCGTTTGCATCGACGATCCCGGTCAAGGAATGCGGATAGTCGGTATTCTCATAGAGATATTGAATAGACGTGCCGTCAGGGTAACTGACTTTCACCAGGTTACTGTCCGCGTCATAGCTATAGGTATACACACCACTGGCTGGATCTGTCATGGTTTGAATGCGGTTCTGAGTATCGTATGTGAAACTCAATGCGTGCCCAAACCCATCTGACACTTGGATAAGACGTCGTGACGCGTCGTATTGGTAGGTGTGTGTTTGCCCTGACGCATTGCTCCAGGACAGCAACTGCCCGCTCAAATTAAATGTCTCAGAGTCCCCATCGGACGTGAAAAGCTGGAAGCCGGCTGATGAGACGGTCAGCCGATTACCGCCAGATAAATCAATAACCATGCCGCTCGATGTCAGCCCATCGCTAAATAGCGTATAGGGCCCATTGAAAGTACCGTCCGTCAAGCCTGTATAAAAATAGTTATCAAGAAAGAAATCGAGCTGCGAACCATCGGCGCGCGTTACCGCGACGCGTAAATAATCACAGATTGTGTATTTCTTGCCGTTGTACCAGACCGTATACGTTGCATCGCAGTACATAGCAAGTTTTGCGGGCGCGAGGTTGTCCTGCCAGTAACCACCGAGCCTTCCGTTATTTGCGCCGAATTGGCTGTTATACGCGCGGGTAAATGACAACGGGAACGGCCCTGAACCCTTATAATCCGAGGCTTCTTCATAGACGTTCCCAACGCCGGTGTTAATCGGATCGCCGGAACGCTGGCAGTTGCAGGGTTTGCCTGCATTCTTTACGGCCGGATCATTTCGGGTACATTGATTACCCTGCTTCGTGAAGCCAGTGGGACAGTGCGCGGGGACGGGAGGGGAAATCAAAGTTCCGTAAATGTGGCCGCCGCCGCCGCACGTCCCGTGTAGAAGCATGCTTGCAAATGTGCCGGTCGATACCCCATTAGGGTAGTAGGTCGTTGTATAGGAACAACCTGGAAATGCCCACCAAAAATATGATTTGTAGCCGGTCCACCAACCCGCAATCTCCACATCTACAGTATTGGCTGGAGCGACGCGGTAATAATAGGAATCCTGAGTATACGGCGCACCGTACACGGCGGCTTTAGCGGAGACGAAGGGCACCGTTTCTGCATGCGCTGCAACGCATGAAAATGACAACAAGAGACCCACTAAGACCCACACTAATACGCAGCGCATGATTATTTATCCCGGTTTTTAATGATCAAGACGATGCCTTGGCGCAGTTGCCAAGACGAGGTATCTAACGTTGATTCTTCTGCAAGCCCCTTCACCCACCATGAACTGAATCCTTTCATTGAGCAGCGTGCCTAATTTTTCCGGTTTCCCTGCTACCAATGTAATTGGTTCGAAATCGGCACGGAATCCGGTTGTCTGGTCGTCCCTGCCGTATTAAGCCAAAATTCCCAAATTCCTTGTGGCAATCCTGCGCCAGAATCCTACCGTGGTTACGGCCTCAAACTCAACCCGTTGGGCACTCTCACTATCCGAACGAGTACGCGCCAACGTCGATATCGGCCGACCTAGCACCCCTGTTCCCAACACCAGCCACTGTTGGTGGATGGCAGTGGATTAGGCTGCTTACGCCGGATACCCCACATGCGCCGACCGCGGCACGGGCGATGATCGTGCGGCATAACCGGATCAGCTTGCAACTGTAACTATGGCGCGCTATAGTCATATCGTGAGGCCTGTAACCCTGACCAAAATCGCGTCCAAGACCCTGACCAGCCTCAAGGCTGGGGAGCGGCTGCCCTGGCCACAAATTGCCACCGCCCTGGATCAGGTAGACCGGAAGTCAGCCTGGCGCCAGGACGGGGCGGCGTCCTTTACCAACTGGCTTGAGCAGCTGGCAGGCGATTCAGGCATGGGCGTCGCTATCCTGTGGCGCAGCCTATCCGCGCTGCGCTTTTATGAGCACCTTCGGAAAGACTTCCCGAAACTTGCGTTGATGCCGGTGGAGTCGATTCAGAAGGGCATAACGCCGGACCACCTGGAGCTGTTATCCAAGCTCTCGCGGGTCATGTCCCGTGCGGAGTTCAAAGCGCAGCTGCGCGCCGTACTGGACGGGACAGTCAGCCGGACGCAACTGCGAGACACTTGGCGTGCGTTCCGGCCAGCACTGGGGGGCCGCACAGCGCGGGGTCGCGGGCAGGAAATCCCGCGAGCGAACCCGAACGATCCCCAGCAGTTCCAGTCATTGCTCGAAGCACGGCTGTACCAGACGCTCGCAACGGTCGGTCCTGTCTGGACAGGGTTTCCTGATCCCGAAGTCTATCGCCTGATCTTGGGCGCCGCGCCGGTCCGGATTCCCGGTGCCAGTGAGCGGGTGGTGTTTGACGCCGTGTGCGTGATCCAGGACCGAAAGCATGACCCCGTCCTCATCGAAGGCATCGAGTTTACGGGGCGAGGGCCACACTGGCAGCGGAAAATGGCGTTTCTTGAATCCTTGGTTCCCTATTGCGACTACTTCTGGCTGGTGGTGCCGGAGCCGCCCTCGGATGAGGAGATGGCCGCAGTCCCTGCCGACATTGGCGTGCTTGTTGCCGATGACCATGAAATCAGACCGCTGCGTCTCGCGCAACGTCCGCCGTATGATGCGGCCAAGCGCGAGGCGCTCCTGATGGGGTTGCTCGTCGGGGAATACCGGCATCAATAATTTGTCCCAATTAGTCTAGCGTGCTATAGCGATGCCGAATCGGAGACTGGCGATGCGAAAGATCAGAGACGTTTTGCGGCTCCACCTGGGGGAGCACCGTGCCTTTCGGGAAATACAGCGGAGCCTGGGGATCTCGCGCGATGCCGCGCGCGATTACGTGACGCGAGCGCGGGCGGCGGGCCTGTCCTGGCCGTTGCCAGCGGACTTGAACGATTTCGAGCTCGAAGCACGCTTGTTTCCCAGGGCACGCCGGAAGGATGGGGCGCAAAAGCCCGAACCGGACTGGGCGGCAATCCACGATGCCCTCAAACTTAAGGGCGCGACGCTGCAGGTGCTCCATCAGGAATACCTGACGGTGCATCCGGGTGGCTTGGCCTACAGCTTCTTCTGTCAGCGGTATCGGGAATTCCGCAAGTCCCTCAAGCGCTACCTGCGCATGACCTACGTGGCCGGCGAACGGGTGTTCGTGGACTACGCCGGCCCCACCGTGCCCATTCTCAATCCCAAGACCGGTGTGACGCGCGAGGCACAGATCTTCGTCGGCGTTCTCGGTGCTTCTATATACACGTATTGCGAAGCGCACTGGCACCAGAGTCTGGAACACTGGATTGGCGCGCACCAGCGCATGTATGCGTTTTTTGATGGTGTGCCGCAACTCACGATCTGCGACAACCTTAAAGCAGCGGTTACCCGGGCAAGTCGCACGGAACCGGAACTCAACACCAGCTATCAGGACATGGCGGCGCATTACGGCACGGTCGTCATCCCGGCCCGACCGTATTCGCCGACCGACAAGACCCGTGCCGAAGGCGGCGTGCTGCTCGTCGAACGCTGGATTCTGTTCCGGCTTCGCAAACGCATTTTTACAAGCCTCGCGGAACTGAACATGGCGATTCGCGGGCTGCTGGAGGAACTCAATCATCGCCCATTCCAGAAACTGCCGGGCTCGCGTCGCGAAACCTATGAACGCCTGGACCGGCCAGCGCTGAAAGCGCTGCCCGAGAAACCGTACGCGTTCGCTGTCTTCAAGCAAGTGCGCGTCGGGTTCGACTATCACGTCGAGTTCGAAGGCCACTACTACAGTGTGCCGCATCCATTACGGCGCCAGGAAGTAACGCTGCGGGCGACCGAGCATGTCATGGAAGTGCTGCACGGTGGCAGACGGGTTGCGACACATATTCGCAACGCCGAGAAGGGTCAGAAAACGACCGAGCCCGCGCACATGGATCCGTCGCACCGCTTCTTCGCCAAATGGAATGCCGATCAGGAACTCGATTGGGCGCTTTCCATTGGACCGGGCACGCATGCCTTCCTTCAAGTGCTGCTTGCCAACGTCAGACACCGCGAACAGGGCTACCGGCTGGGCCTCGGCATGAAAAAACTTCAGCGTGAATTTGGTGATCAGCGGCTGGAAGCAGCCTGTGCCCGGGCCCTGGAAATCGGCGCCACCGGGGTCCGCAATGTGCGCTCGATCCTGCAAGCGCATCTGGATCAAGCGGGCACGGACGCGTCCACACCGCAGGAAGCCACGTTCGACCACGGCAATATCCGTGGCCCCGACTATTACCACTAACCGAGAGGATTAACCTTCATGTCCGCCTTGAATCAACAAACCCTGCAGAAACTCATCCGGCTGCGTTTGCGCGGCATGGCCACCGGCTTTGAAAGTCAGTTGGCCAATTCCGCGAGTCACGACCTTGCGTTCGAAGAGCGGCTGGCGCTGCTCGTGGACCAGGAAATCAGTTACAAGGAAAACACCCGCCTGCAGCGGTTACTGAAGATGGCGAAGCTGCGCGAAGCGGCCTGCATCGAGGATCTCGACTACCGTCCGGCGCGCGGCCTCGATCGCAGCCAGATGGCGTCACTCGCAATGCTCGAGTGGGTCCCCCAAGGACTGAATCTCATCTTCACGGGGCCGACAGGCAGTGGGAAAACCTGGCTCGCGTGCGCCTTCGGCAATCATGCGTGTCGCAAAGGGTTTACGGTCTCGTTCCAGCGCCTGGCGTTGCTGCTGGAGGAACTGGCGATTACGCACGGCGATGGCAGTTTCCGCAAGCGTCTTATGCAGCTCGCCAAATATGATGTGCTCATACTCGACGATCTCGGGATGACAGCGCTCACGGCGACCGGACGAGCCGATTTAATGGAGGTCATTGAGCAACGTAGCGGCGGTCGGCCCACCATCGTGACCAGCCAGATCCCGGTGAGCAAATGGCACGATTACTTGAGTGGCGGCAACCCGACTGTGGCCGATGCCATCCTTGATCGCTTGCTCAGCGGTTCCATCCGTCTCGAATTGCAGGGTGAATCGATGCGGAAGCTACGTGACAAGCACTAACCCGCGTGAACTCATAGACCACTTTCTTGCGATCCTGGAGACCCTGGCCCGGCCAAATTGGCCGGGCCTTTTTGCTCTTAGGTGGCAGTTTTTCACCGTAATGGGTGGCGGCTTTCAGACCGGAATGGCTGGCGGTTTTCCCACCGTAACGGGTGGCGGAATTGGACCGCAATACGCAGTTTATCCATCCGCATATCAGGTTGCCTCACAGCGATACGAAATGCGTCTTTTGAGACGATACGGCGTTGCGGCACGTTTCTCGGTGCTCATTTACAGACTCGTAAACTCCGCTCCTCGAAACGCACCGCGCCTTGTCTCGTCTCAAAATCCGCTATTTCTTGAATATTCTAGGCCCTTATAAACAACGGGCCCTGACACAGGTCAGTTAATGAGGTCGAGGTGGGGTTTTATCAACCGCCGATGGCGGCTTGTACGACGTAAATCAGGCCGATGCCGGCGGCGATGAGGATGACAGTCAGGACGGACAGGCGCGTGCCTTCATGGCGGTGCAGGCCCGGGATCAGGTCGGCCACCGCCACGTATATAAGGCTGGCCGCGGCCACCGCCAATACATAAGGCATGTAAGTCTCGTTCGCGCCCAACAGACTCCAGGCGATCAGTCCGCCGATGACCATGGCACCGCCGGACAGCGCGGTCAGCAGCAGCGCCCGGCCGCGCGCCATGCCGCCGTTCAGCAGCACCGCGATGTCGCCGACCTGTTGCGGCACATGGTGCGCGGTCACGGCCACGGTCAGCACGATGCCGAGCCGGATATTGGTTAGGAAGGTCGCCGCCACCAGCACGCCGGCCAGCAGGTTGTGTAAACCCGTGCCGACCAGGATCAGGGTGCCGGCCGCCTGGGTACGCAAGTGTTCATGGTCCAAGTTGGCATCGTGGCTGTGATGCATGAACGCGAGTTTTTCCAGCAGGAAGAAGCCCAGCATGCCCAGTGCTACGGCGAGCCCGATATTCTGCATCCGGGCCGGACCGCCCATGGTGATCGCTTCCGGCAGCAGGTCCAGAAATGCCGCGCCCAACAACACGCCGATGGCGAAGCTGACCAGCCTCGGAATCAGCAACTGCCGCGTGTGGGCGGGGAACACCAGCAGGATAGAGGCGATGATCGCGCTCAGCACCGCGCCGATCAGGGTCGCGGGCAAAATCCAGAGCAGTAACTGGTTGTGCATCGTCCAGAACCAGGCGACCGAGGGGCGGGGGACAATTCTTGCAGACTCGGCCCGGCATTCCTAGTCCGGGCTTCCTCGTCATTCCCTGCGTGACCGCCATGGATGGCGGAAATCCCGGAAACGCAGGAGCAGTTTCCGGGAGAAGCGGGAATCCAGTTCTCGATTGGCCGGCCGATGGCCGCTCCTTCGTCATTCCAGCGAAAGCTGGAATCCATGTTTTCATAGCGTAGAATCCGCCACCTTGTTCCAACCGCCAGCGAACGGTCCGCCCACGTGATACGCATCGAATCCCTCAGTCTGCAGCGCGGCACCAAGCCGCTGTTCGATCAGGCCAGCGCCGCGCTCAATCCGGGCGAAAAGATCGGTCTGGTCGGCAACAACGGCACCGGCAAATCCACCCTGTTCGCCATGTTGCGCGGCATTGTGCACTCGGATGGCGGCAATCTCAGCGTACCGGTCAGTTGGCAGGTCGCGCATGTCGCGCAGGAAGTGCCGGCCACCGAACGCAGCGCGCTCGAGTACGTACTCGACGGCGATGTGCAACTGCGCGAGATCGAAGCCCGCATCCAGCAAGCGCATGACGCACACGACGGCACCGCCGAAGCCCACGCGCACGCCGAATTCGCCGATGCCGACGGCTACACCGCACCAGCACGTGCCGAAAGCCTGCTGCTCGGCCTCGGCTTCAAACCCGGCGAAACCAGACAGCCGGTCGTCAACTTCTCCGGCGGCTGGCGTATGCGTCTCAATCTCGCGCAGGCACTCATGTGCCGGTCCGATTTATTGCTGCTCGATGAGCCCACCAACCACCTCGACCTCGACGCCATCGTCTGGCTCGAAAGTTGGCTGCAACGCTACGCCGGCACGCTCATCGTCATCTCGCACGACCGCGAATTCCTGGATGCCATCTGTAACGTCATCCTGCATCTGGATAACCTCAAGCTGAAACGCTACAGCGGCGGCTACAGCGCGTTCGAGGAACAACGTGCGCAACAACTCATATTGCAGCAGGCCGCGTTCAACAAGCAGCAGAACCAGATCGATCATCTGCAAAGCTACATCGATCGCTTCCGTTACAAAGCCAGCAAGGCACGCCAGGCGCAAAGCCGCATCAAGGCACTCGAAAAGATGGAACGCATCGCGCCCGTGCATGCCGCTTCCGCGTTCACCTTCAGCTTCAAGAACAGCGACGCCGTCCCGAACCCGATGCTGGTGCTCGACGACGTCGTCTGCGGCTACCAAACCGAACACGGCGATAAACCCATCGTCAGCGGCATCAAACTCTCCATCCAGGACGGCCAGCGTATCGGCCTGCTCGGCGCCAACGGCCAGGGCAAAACCACGTTCGTCAAAACGCTTGCCGCCGCATTGAAACCCCTCGCCGGTGACATGACCTCGGGCAAAGGTCTCCGCATCGGCTACTTCGCCCAGCACCAACTGGAAACATTGCACCCGGACGCCTCGCCGCTCCTGCACATGCAGCGCCTTGCGCCGAACGCGCGCGAACAGGAACTGCGCACTTTCCTCGGTAGCTTCAACTTCCGTGGTGACATGGCCACCTCACCCGCCGGGCCCTTCTCCGGCGGCGAAAAGGCGCGGCTCGCGCTCGCACTCATCATCTGGCAGAAACCCAACCTGCTCTTGCTCGACGAACCCACCAACAACCTCGACCTCGAAACCCGCCACGCCCTCACCGTCGCGCTCGCCCAATTCGAAGGCACATTGTTACTCGTTTCGCACGACCGCCACCTGCTTCGCGCCACAACAGAAGAATTCATGCTCGTCAGCGACGGCAAGCTCAGTTCATTCGATGGCGACCTCGATGACTACCGCGCCTGGCTCGTCACGCAGGCTGCCGAGAAGCGTTCCGCGTCACAAACAAGCAATAGCAGCGACACGCCCGGCATAAACCGCAAGGAACAACGCCGCGCCGACGCCCAGGCCCGCCAGCAGCTCGCGCAGCAACGCAAGCCGCTGCAGAGAGAACTGGAGAAGCTCGACAGGGAAATGGAAAAGCTCAGTGCAGAGAAAGCGCGACTGGAAGCCGTGCTGGCGGATGCAGAGACGTATGAAGAAAAGAATAAGACGTTATTGGCGGAGAGCCTACAGAAACAGGCGCAGGTTAATGGACGGTTGGTGGAGGTTGAGGAGAAGTGGATGGAAGTGCATGAACAAATGGAACAAATTGCCTAAACGGCAATTCGGTCATTCCTGCGCGAGTGCCACCCCGTCATTCCAGCGAAAGCTGGAATCCATCTTGTTCTTCGTCGCCCCGGCGAACGCCTGCAGAGATGTAGGCGTAGAACAACGCAGGACGACATCGATTACTTCATATTACTAGACTTGACCCCTTTTTTGACCCCTTTTTCTCTTATTCTAATTATCAATACTTGTCAATTTTGGATTGCGCCACGCCCACGCCAATTCAGGTTCACCTTCACTTCTTGGAATTACACGATACCTATAATCCAATTCAATTAATTCATGGTTTTTTTCCAGTTCTTCTATATCAATTTGATTCAATAAAAATGAGTAGCTGTTACCAATCAAGTCATATTCTTGTGGAGACTCAATATTAAACTCAATGTGATAACTGCCCTCTTTCCAAGAAAAAGATCGTTTAACGAAATTATACAAATCAGTCATTTCATCGCTTTTAAGAAGAGCCTTAAGATCTACCTCATTCTTTTGTCTCTTAAGATACATGATCTTAGAAGCTACTTTATTGTCTAAATCTTGTTTCCCATCTAAAAAATCGGCATCTTGGAATCTTACGAAGCGCTCTTCAACGTCACTTGTTTTGGCCTTAATTGCCAAAACACTCGACTCTCTCTCGAAGGGCATATTCCCAATCTGTTGATTGTTAAGGCGCCCAAGTGCTTGCACAATCCCCTGCCAAACAAATTCTTGCTCTGAACCACTTTCATGCCGCACTTTCATTTTTAAACCAGAAATTACAATATCCTTTCTTTCTACAATGAAAGCAATCCTCATATTAAGTATCGGGCCATAGGTAGAGAACCCAAGCTCTGGCGCCGGATTAGTAAGAATTCTTACTTTTGGCTTCGTTAGCCACGCTCTAAAATACCCCAGAATAGGCGGGAGCCATGCCAACGCCCCAATAATTGCCACCCAATCTATAAATTTCATTGGATCCCCGCGAGTAAGTATCTAACAGTAGTACCAACTTATCCCCATAGTGTTTTGTCTAACTGCTTGGACGCATCAGTAGACTCTCCCCTTTTGGCGTTAAAAACGCCAACAACATGAAGCTTCCGCAGAAATCTTGTTTCCTTATTGTTAATAAGATTCTCGTTTCTATCGATAGAATTCGCGATCAACCAACGTTCCAAAAAATCTAAAGCGGGTAGATTACCCAATTTAGGTCGCTTTCTGAATTTTCCATTAGGAGTTCTAATTGGAATAAAAAATAGAACGGGAGTTCCATTATCATCAAGCACCTTATTGTATTTGGTAATATTGTCGGAATTAAGGGCCTCATTAAGAATGGCACGTCTGCATGCTTGACCCACATACCATGGAATAATTCCGCCGCCAGCACGTTTCGCGAAGATATAGCAGCCGCAGGCTTCCGATAGGCCTTCTTCCCAATTCTCTAAATCCAACTTCAATTGGATCAAAGAATCCTTTGTAATATTTTTTTTCTTTCCATAGCGCACAATTTTGAATGGTCCTGCAACATCGAATCGCATTGTTTAAATACTCCTTGTAAATTTTCCCATAGCGCGTTCTTGAGACAACATAAGGATAGTTCACATCAAGTGAATTACCACCCCGATTTCCTCAGCGCTGAGCGGAGCCTGTAACCGCAAGTATTTCAATCGCCTATTTGCTTGGTAGGGCTGAAAAGATCGATATCGGGCCGAGGGCTGTGGAGGCCGCGTGGTTCAAACGGGCCAATGAGGCTTTCTTCTTCCATACCCCGTCGAAGCGTGCCGAAGCGCCGCCGCGAGCAAGGTTGGCCCGAAGGGGCGAAGCCAGGGATGGCGAGCTCCCGCGACCGAGGCAGGATGCCTCGTGAGCGGGACCCCGCAGCGCAGCAAGGTGCGAGGGGAGTCGCGCAGTGACCACGCGACCGGGGGAATGGTTTTAGGCACTTTTGCCGAAACAAAAGTGCCACGCCCGCGGGTGCGGGAACCCGCAATAACATGGAGGCGGCGAAGCCGCTCCTTTTCGCGTTGTCGGAACTGCGCACCCTCACCCCAAACCTCTCCCGAAGGGAGAGGGAGCGAGAACGACGGTGGAGACTCTTCGACTTCGGCGCTACTCGCCTACGCTCAGAGCGAACGGTAAGAAGAGACAAGATGGATTCCAGCGTGCGCTGGAATGACGGCCGGCAGATTTTTGCTCCTGCAATATCTGCACTTCCCACAACCCTGGCAGTCGGCAGATTTTTGCTCCTGCAATATCTGCACTTCCGCCATCCATGGCGGTCGCTCACGAAGGGAGAGGGAGCAAAAT
>JBOIBL010000228.1:0-2378 GCA_050739495.1 Gammaproteobacteria bacterium
AGGACCCCGTCTGCTGCGGCCAACGCGTTCACGGTCAGCATGTTGAGCGAGGGTGGGCAGTCTATGAGTATGAAATCGAAATTCGCACGAACATCCGCCAAGGCCTCTCGCAGGCGCGCTTCGCGACGCTCGGCACCGATTAACGTGACTTCGGCGGCGGTCAGATCGCCGTTGGCCGGTAACAGGGTCAAACCGCTGGCCTCGACCTTGACCAGCGCTTCTGCCAACGTCGCCTCACCCATTAGCACGTCATAACTGCTGGCTTTGAGCTGGTGCTTGTTCACGCCCGAGCCCATGGTCGCGTTGCCTTGCGGATCGATGTCCACCAGTAACACGCGGCGTTTGGTCGCCGCCAGCGAAGCGGCGAGGTTCACCGCCGTGGTGGTCTTGCCGACGCCGCCTTTCTGGTTGGTGACTGCGATGATTCTGCCCATAAGCTATTGGCTCTCGAATGGATTCGACGCGTCAGTTTCTGCTTATTTCGACGACACAACGTTTGGCATCCAGCCCGGGGACCTGTAGTGCCCGCACCTGCACTACCCATCCGGGCGGCAGCGCCTGTATCTCGGATTCCGGCAGCTCGCCTTTCATGGCCAGCCAGCAACCGTCAGGAGCACATAATTGCTCAGTCAGGTGGAGAAAATCCGCCAATGACGAGAAGGCGCGGCTGACCACGGTAGCAAAGGGTTCTGCCGGACGGTAGTCCTCGGCGCGGGCCTGCACGACTTCAACATTACGCAGCCCCAGGGTGGCCACCGCCTGAACCATGAAACGGGTCTTCTTGCCGTTGCTGTCGAGCAGCACGAAGTGGCGTTCCGGATTGGTCAATGCCAGCGGAATCCCCGGCAGACCGGCGCCACTGCCGACATCCAGTACCCGCTCGCCACGCAGGAACGGCTCCATCACCAGGCTGTCGAGCAGATGCCGGGTGACCATCTCCCCGGGGTCGCGCACCGCAGTCAGATTGTAGGCGCTGTTCCATTTCGCCAGCAGGTCAAGATACGCGAGCAGACGCGATTGGTCTGCGGGAGACAACGCCAGTTGCAGTTCATGCAGACCCGCAGCCAGCCGGGAGGAACGATCCGTTTGAGTCATGCGCAACGGGTTTTGCAATTAAGGATGGGCCAGCATAGCAAACACGGCCCTTCCCCTCGCACCCGTCAGGACAAAAGGATCAATAGCCCGTTGTAACACGCATGCATCAAAATTCCCGGCCAGAGCGACCGATAACGCAAGCGCAGAAAAACCGCTGCCAGCGCCAGACAACCGACCAGCAGAAACCCGGGCCAGTAATGGATCTTGTCAGCGGCATGCAATAAAACAAACGCGAGTGTCGTAGTGCTCACGGCCGCAACAGTCCCGAAACCACGGGCCACCGCGGCGAACGCAGCGCCACGGAAAATGAACTCTTCCAGTGGCGGCGCGATGGCTACAGCCATAATGATGAACAAGACATGCGGCAGACCATGACTGGCACTGAGCTGTTGCATCGGGCCGGTAAGTTGGCTGGGGTCGGGCGGCAGAAAATGCTCAACCGTCGTCACAAGTATCACCAATGCAACCGACAATAACGCCGCTACGACATACCCGTCGCGCCGTAACGGTGCACGCCAGGCAATACCGGTCGCGCCTGCTTCATGCAACCAGGATTTAGCGTAACGCCATGTGAATGCGGTCACCCACACCGCGCCCAGCAACATGCCAAACGTGATCGACCAGGCCAGAACGGGGATGCCCGGCTTTAGATGTGCCGGCATCTTGTTACCGTGCAGCCCGGCTTCGATGCCTACACCGATCCCCCACATCAAGCCGACAAGTACGGAGCCCACGAACTGGGCAAACAAATAACCCAGCACCAGCCACACGGCATACCAGGCCGTGCGTTTTCGCGAGGTCGGCGCAATAACTATCGAGTTGGATTCCACTGCTCGGGGTCAGGCCGCGGACTCTGTCTGTTTCTCTGGCTGTTTCTTCCTGGTGCCGGGCAATACACGTTTCCAGGTACCGAACACTGCAAGCAGGACAGACACGACGAAGATACTCCAGCGGCACACCGACAAAGCCACTGCGTGCTCGCGTGCAAATTCAATCCCTGCCTTCATACCGGCTTGCATATCGTTCGTATCTACGCCATGTACGGCAATCACTCCGAACACGATGCTGAACGCAAGATACAGAACAACGAAAAACACCACGAACCAGACGATCCCCATGAAGATACGCATTGCGATTCCCCCAAGTTGAAAATGGAAAACTGCTGCACTCTAGCGGGCGCTTGAAAACCCGTCAAACCGGATGGTATCGAGCGGCGGCGCCATGCTGTTGATCATCAGCTGCTCGGCGGCGGCACTACCCGTAACACTTCCTCGATCGTGGTG
>JBOIBL010000229.1:0-1905 GCA_050739495.1 Gammaproteobacteria bacterium
GCCGGGTACTTATATATAGCGGATACCTATAACAGCAAGATCAAGGTGCTGGGCCCGCTCAGTCGACGCGTCACCACGTTGGCGGGCGGTGACGACCAGTTCGATGAACCGGGCGGTTTGAGTGTGGCCGGCGACACGCTGTATGTCGCCGACACTGATCACAACCGCATTGCATTGGTGAATCTCAAGACCGGTGCGGTCAGTGCTTTGGAGCTGGTTGATCCGCAGCATCTGCTTTGACGTCTATGCGGTTCCAGTCGGGCCGGTAACGCAGCATGAAGTGGCGTGGTTCTGATCCATGTGCTGGCGAGATTTGTATCATCATGAATTGTCCACCGAAGTGGTTTTGCAGCTGACCCATGTAATCGTCGAGTGTTGCCCGGTCGCGCACTGTGCCCATCAGATCCAGTCCGTTCAAAAAAGGGCTGATCATGCTCAGATCGACATTGGGTGGGGCGAGTTCCAGAATCTCTCGCGTGATAGTGGAGCTACGTGTCTGTCCGGCGAACAACATGGATACGTCGAGCGGATAGAGCGCGGTCATGCGTCCGAAGAGAAATACGACGACCAGCAACAACAGCAGCCCCGTTGCCATCGCTGTACGCCGCACGAATGGATGACCTGTTTCATGATCATCGCCATTGGCGAGCGCTTCAGGCGTGGTTTCCAATGCGTT
The DNA here is from genome assembly GCA_050739495.1 of Gammaproteobacteria bacterium. Classification (GTDB taxonomy): domain Bacteria; phylum Pseudomonadota; class Gammaproteobacteria; order Natronospirales; family REEB76; genus DASSKW01. The sequence continues at coordinate 677 of JBOIBL010000229.1, forward strand.
TGCCAGTCGCGCCAGCACGTCTTCTGACGGTTTTGAACGACCGTTTTCGAGTTTCGACAGATAAGACTGCTCGATATCGGCTTTTTCAGCCAGTGCCGGCTGGGTAAAACCGCGGGTCAGACGCAGGGTGCGCAGATTGTCCTGAAATGACATGGTGAACCTTCTTTGACAGCTTCGAGGATGCCAAAGTTTGGGCGACTGCCGCTGGAATAGGAAGCCCGCCGGAGCGGGAATATAGCTGGAATAATCGGGAATTTTCGCGACTAATCCGTGACTTCGTTCCTCCCCCAATCGGGGGGGGCAGCCCCGTGTGTACCCATGCAGCCATGGCCGGTTTTGACTACACTGGCTGGCATGGGAACCGCGCGAGCATCAGCAAAAACCGCCGACCGCAAGCTGTCCTTCCAGGAAGTACTGGACTGGCTGGAAGCGGATGGTCTTGCCAGTGGCGAGAAAGTGACCCTGATGCGTTCGCTGGCCGAACGTGGCGCTTATAACGGCAAGCACCCTCTCACCATCATCGGCAAACGCGGCTGGCAGGACGAACGCGCGCCGCACCCGCTGCTTACTTCGGAAGCTCTGGCAGTGTGGCTGGCCACCAAGGTGGAACTGCCGTACCTGCGTATCGATCCGCTCAAACTGGACGTACAACGTATCACCAGCGTGGTGTCGTTGCCGTACGCATCGCGTTTCAATGTGTTGCCGGTCGCGGTAACCGCCACCGAAATCACGGTCGCCACCGCCGAACCTTATCAGCGCGAATGGGAACGCGAGATCGGGCAAGTTCAGAACAAGAAGATCCGTCGGGTGCTCGCCAACCCTGAAGAGATCGCGCGCTATCTGGTGGAGTTCTATTCCATCTCGCGATCGGTGCTCGGCGCCGAACGTCAGAACGAAACCGGCGGTGGCGGCACCGGACTGCAGAACCTCGAGCAGCTCATGGAACTGGGGCGGTCCGGCAAACTCGATGCCAACGACCAGCATGTCGTCAGTATCGTGGACTGGCTGCTGCAGTACGCATTCGACCAGCGCGCCAGCGACATCCATATCGAGCCGCGTCGCGACGAGGGGCTGATCCGTTTCCGCATCGATGGCGTCATGCATCAGGTATATCAGATCCCGGTCGCCGCGCTGGCGCCAGTGACCAGCCGCATCAAGATCTTGGGACGCATGGATATCGCGGAGCGCCGGCGTCCGCAGGACGGACGCATCAAGACCCGCAACGCGCA
>JBOIBL010000230.1:0-3179 GCA_050739495.1 Gammaproteobacteria bacterium
GGACAAAACCTACGACCCTTACCTTTGTGTGCCGGTCGTCGACGGCGACAAGCCGGTAGGCGTCATCAGCCGCTACCAGATTATGCAGGTGATGTTCAAACTCTACGGTCGCGAAATCTTTGGCAGGAAGCCGGTCACCGAACTGATGAACCCGGCGCCGGTGGTGATTGAAGCGACCACCGATCTGACCACCGCGACCAGCTATATCACCGAACGGCTCCAATTCCCGGTCACCGAGGACTTCGTGATCGTCCAGGACGGCCGGTATCTGGGCGTCGGCATCGTGTTGCGTTTGTTACAGTCCGTCAGCCAGCAGCTGACACAGCAATCGCGCGAATTGTCCAAGACGAACACCGAACTTAAATCCTCGCAGACTCAGTTGATCCAGTCTGAAAAGATGGCGTCGCTGGGCCAGATGGTGGCCGGCGTCGCGCACGAAATCAACACACCACTAGGTTACGTGCGCAATAACGTCGAGATGCTTGAGCAATTTCTGGACGGCGCCCGGCAACTGGCTTGTGCGGCGGGGGAATTGACCGAGCAGATGCTGTCACCCCAAATCGGCGAACCGAGCTTGCAGGCCAGTCTTTCCGAACTGATGCGCTTGCGGGACGAAACCGATGCGGAAGATCGCGGCGGTGACATGCGCAAGTTGATCGGCGACACCCGTTTCGGTATCAACCAGATCAGCGAACTGGTCATCAATCTCAAGAACTTCAGCCGCCTGGATCGCGCCGCTTCGGATGATGTCAACATCAACGAGTGTCTGGAAAGCGCGCTGCTGCTGGCGCGACACGTGCTGAAAAACCGCATCACGGTGGTCAAGCAATTTGTCGATCTGCCGCTGATAAGTTGCGCGCCGTCGCAACTCAATCAGGTGTTCCTGAATCTGATCACCAACGCTGTGCAGGCCATCGAAGGCGAGGGCCGCATCCTGATCCGCACCGAACACGACGTAAACGAATTGCGGATCATCGTACAAGACAGCGGCAAAGGCATCCCGGCCGACGTGCTGCCGCGCATCTTCGATCCGTTCTTCACCACCAAACCGGTCGGCAAGGGTACGGGACTGGGTTTGTCCATCAGCTACCAGATTGTCCAGCAGCACGGTGGCGACATCCGCGCGCTCTCGGAACCCGGCAAGGGTACCCGTTTCATCATCAACCTGCCGCTCAAGTCCGGTACAGCCGGGGAGCAGGTTCCCGCAACCGACAATGCCGAAGGAGAAGACCGTGGACAAGAACGCGACAGTGCTGTTCGTTGACGACGAGGAGCGCATTCTCAGATCCCTGAAAATGCTGTTTCGTAATCGCTGCCAGGTGTTGACCGCCACCGATGGCAACGTCGCTCTTGATCTATTACGGCGCCAGCGGGTGCACGTTATCGTCAGCGATCAGCGCATGCCGAACATGACCGGCATCGAATTGCTGCGTCAGGTTCGCGCTGAATCGCCCAACACCATGCGGCTGTTACTGACCGGTTATTCCGACATGGCAGCGGTGGTCGATTCCGTCAACGAAGGCGAGATCTTCCGCTATCTCACCAAACCCTGGAATGCCGAAGAAATCATTTCCGCGGTGTCACGCGCCGCGGGTGTAGCAATGGCCCTGCAGGACGTGCAAGTGAACGAGGCCGACACGCCATCCGCACCGGGCGTGCTGGTGATGGACGACGATCCCACGGTCGCCGAACTGGTGCGTTCCATCTGTGGCCCGGCGCGGCCCGTCACCTGGAGCATGGATCTTGACGAAGCGTTCGAGATTCTCAGCAACAACGACATCGCGATCGTGATCTGCGACATCCGCCTGCGCGGGCGCGATATCTCCGCAGCACTCAAGATGTTGAAGGAGACCAACCCGGATGTGCTTACCATCGTGCAGACCCAGCTGCAGGACGTCGATGTGATCAGCAACCTGATAAATCACGGCCAGATCTACCGTTATCTGCCCAAGCCGGCGCGGCGCGGCATCCTGGAAATGAGCCTGCAGTCGGCTTCCAGGCGGCATGCCGCACTGCGCAGCGCACCGGCATTGCGTAAACGGTATGCAGTGGAAGCGAATTCAGCGGCGCAAGTGAACGGCCTGTCGGGCCGGCTTATGGGTTACCTGGAAAAAATGCGGCAACGGGTCATGCTCTAACCGGGTCAGCAATCGTGCCCCGATCCCGGCGCCGCCGCTTCCTGCCAGCGGGTATTGCGTGCTGGTGGGGCAAAACGCTGCGGATTCAGCGGCGCAGGAACAAGTGACGGTCGGCCCAGATGATATCCCTGGTGCAACCGGATACCCAGCCGGCGCACCGCCGTGAACTCGTCTTCGCTCTCGATACCCTCTGCGATGACACGGCATTCGAGACGCCGAGCCATGTCGCGGATCGAGCGCACGAACTCGCGTTTCACGTCGTCGGTATGGATGTTCTGGATGAAATGATGATCGATTTTGACGAAGTCAGGCCGTACCTCGGACCACAGACGCAATCCGGCATATCCGGCACCGAGGTCGTCGATTGCGATGCGGAACCCGGCCGAGGCGTAATGCTGGGTAGCCGTGCGTAACACCGTGTAATCGCCCAACGGCTCCTGTTCCGTAATCTCGATCACCACACGGCGCGGCGAGAGGCCCACGGCATGCAGCAATCGCAGGGTCTCACCCGTACGGAAATCCGGCTCCAGCAGGCTGGAAGGGTTCACATTCAGGAACAGACGACCGGGTAGCGCCAGTTCACGAAAACGCTGAATCGCCAGTGCCCGGCACAACAGTTCCAGCTCGAAAAGCCGGCCGGCCTCCTGCGCGGCACGCATCAGCGGCATGGGTGCGTGCAACACACTGTTGGACGGTCCCCGGACCAGGGCTTCGTAACCGAACACGGAATGTGCAGCGGAATCCAGGATTGGCTGGAACAGGATCTGGAGCAGGCGGTGGTCGAGTATGTGGTGAAGTTCGGTGTTCAGAGCGGGGTTCACGACGCCTCCTGCATGCCGGGCGCATATTGTTTTCAGTCCTCTCAAGCTAGTCATTGCAGATGACGCCAGTGTGACAGCGCCCGGCAGGTCTCGAGCCAGCCATATAGCCGAGAATTTCAAGAAACCGACACAGCGCTGTCAACTTCATGCGGCAAGCTGGCTGTGTGTCGCAAACAGCTGCGATGACAACAGCAGCTCCGGTGCCTCCAGACGTTCCCCG
>JBOIBL010000231.1:0-20678 GCA_050739495.1 Gammaproteobacteria bacterium
GTGTGCCGCCTTGCTGACGATCGCGTTCCCGATTAGCCGCCAGCGCTTCCCCCAGAGTCTGTCCCTCAGTCCACCCGGGGCGATATTCAAGGTTGACCGTGATCTCACCGAGCGCGCCTTGGGCCCACTGTTCGGCGGTCCTGGAGAACCCCTCCAAGTAGCGCCGGCGGAATTTATCCAGTAGCTCTCCAGAACCGGCCAACTCGTTGTCCCAACCAACTATCTCTCGGGCCGACCTGCCCCCACGCAACAAGGTGTTTCTTTGCTGCAAGGCCCGCTGATAGCGCCTCCAGACAGCAATAAATGCTGGTTCCACGTGAAACACCCCCCAATCCACAAACTGTCGGCGGTGGCGGGGGCTCCCATCCACCAAAAGATGTGCCTGATTGTCCACAAGTTGGACTGGAAGGGTTTCTGCCAGTTCGGCCAGACCCGCCGCGGGCCGACCACCGATCCTGACCTTGAGGCTCCCTTGCTCACGCCCCAAACCCACGGTGGTCGTGCCAAATGGCGTCGAGACATGGGCCACAGCCTGAAAGCCCTTGCTTCCCGAACGTGAGACAGGATCGAGATGGCCGCTCCGGAAGGAACGGCCACGACCAATCAAGAATATCCCTTCGAGAACGCTGGTTTTGCCAGAAGCATTGGCCCCACAAACCAGATTAATCTCAGGTGAGAATTCCAGCTCTGCGTGGTCGAAACACCGAAAAGCGCGCAGCGAGAGGCTGATCAGCCCCATGGTGACCGAGGGTCAGAGCCGCATCGGCATGACAACATAGCGGCAATCCTCGCCATTGGGCTCCTGGATAAGGCAGCTGCTATTTGAATCTGTCATGGTCAGGATTACCTGCTCTGCATTCAGCGCGGCCAATGCATCAAGCAGATAGGTGACGTTAAAGCCGATTTCCAGTTCAGCGCCCTTATACTGAACCTCCACTTCATCCTCTGCTTCTTCCTGCTCAGGATTATGCGCCTGGATACGCAAGCTGCCCTCTCCGAGATTGAGACGAATTCCCCGGTACTTCTCGTTGGAAAGAATGGCGGCGCGGGTTAAAGCCTCTCTCAGTGCCTGACGTTCAACTGTGATGATTTTATCGCCACCTTTCGGAACCACCCGGTCATATTCCGGGAATCTGCCGTCAATAAGCTTGGATGTGAAGCGAATTCCTGGAAGTTGGACACGAATGTGGTTGGTTCCCAACTCCACTTTCGCAGTGTCGTCCGTATCAGATAACAGACGCAGTAGCTCCAGAACACCTTTCCGCGGCAAGATTACCTGTTGTGCCGGCATCTCGCCCATGTCTGTCTCGAGGTCACAAAGTGCGAGCCGGTGACCATCCGTTGCCACGGCTCTCAGTCGGCTATCGCTGGTCTCAAGGAGCAACCCGTTCAAGTAATAACGCACATCCTGCTGCGCCATTGAAAAAGCGGTACGGTTTATCAGGCCACGAAGCTGTTTCTGGAGCAAGGAAAAATTGCGCTGCACCCGAATATCCTCGACTGCAGGAAAATCAGCAGCGGGCAGAGTCGCAAGACTGAATCGGCTTCGGCCAGAACGCAGCACTAAACGCCCTTTGTCCAATGCCACGGAGACACTGGCACCCTCTGGAAGTGCCCGACAAATATCCAGCAGCTTGCGGGCGGGGACAGTAACCTCTCCCTGGTCTGAAGCCTCGACCTGGATCTCCGCAACCAATTCCACTTCCATGTCGGTAGCCGTGACAGAAAGGCTTTTGTTCGTTACCGAAAGCAACAAGTTGGCCAGGATTGGCATGGTTTGGCGACGCTCAACCACGCCAACCACTGCCTGAATAGGCGCCAAAAAGGTATCCCGCAAGATCTCGAATTTCATGTATTCATTCCCTCTATATCTTGAATATTCTTAAAGAGTCTTAGAAAGAAATTATCTTAATTGTATCCGTCTTTTTCTGTGGATAAACCTCAAATTTCCTTATCTTTCAAAAGATTGCCTCTTGTATAACCTTGCGGACTTTACCCCGGTTATGGGGCTCTTTTTTCTGTCTGTTTTCTGTGGATAACTTTTCTTGCTCGCCGTTTGTGGGATTTATCCACAGGTTTTCAAGTGGTTAGTGTCCTGATTAATGATTGGTAGTCTTCTTCAAGACGCCCGTCTTCTGTGCGTAATTCTCGAATTTTACGACACGCGTGCAGGACCGTAGTATGGTCACGGCCACCAAACGCGTCGCCGATTTCCGGCAGGCTATGGTTGGTTAATTCCTTCGCCAGGCACATGGCGACTTGCCGAGGCCGCGCGATGGAGCGACTACGCCTTTTCGAAAGCATGTCTCCGGATCGTACCCGGTAGTAATCGGCGACGGTTTTCTGGATGTTTTCCAGAGTTATTTGGCGCTCTTGCCGCGCCAGAATGTCCCTGAGCCATTCTTTTACCCGCTCCTGGGTAATTGGCTGACCGGTGAATTGGGCATTTGCGATAACTCGCCGCAAAGCTCCCTCAAGTTCACGAATATTGGAACTGATTTTCTGGGCAATCAGGAATGCAGCATCACTGGGTAACGTGATTCCCTCAAGTACAGCCTTTTTCATGAGAATTGCGACCCGGGTTTCCAGTTCCGGCGGTTCAATGGGAACCGTTAGACCCCAACCGAAACGGGATTTCAGACGCTCTTCCAACCCCTCGATTTCCTTGGGATAGCGATCACAGGTGATGATGACCTGCTGTTGGCTTTCAAGTAAGGCATTGAATGTATGGAAGAATTCTTCCTGGGAGCGTTCCTTGCCTACGAAGAACTGGATATCGTCGATCAACAGGGCATCGACGGTCCGGTATTGGCGTTTGAACTCGTTAATCGTGTTGTGTTGCAGCGCGCGCACCATGTCGTTCACGAAGCGCTCGGAATGCACATAAGCGATTCGGGCCCGCGGATTGCGTTCCAGGATCACATGCCCGACCGCATGCATGAGGTGGGTCTTGCCCAAACCCACGCCGCCATAGATAAACAGGGGGTTGTAGGCGCGGCCGGGGTTCTGCGCCACCTGCTGGCACGCCGCAGCCGCAAACTGGTTGGATTTGCCTTCCACGAAGCCGCTGAAGCTGTATAAGGGATTCAACCCGCTGCCTGGTGTGGGCAACGAGGAGGGAACGCTTGCCGCAACGGCTTGAGTCGGCTCTACCGGAACCTCTTCGACCCTTCCACCGACTTCCAGTAATACCCGCCGTTCCTTGTCCTGGGCCAGATCCCGGGCCAGATTGGAGATGCGCGGCAAGAACCGGTCGCGGACCCAGTCCATGACATAGCGATTCGGCGCCAACAGGCGGAGCGTCTGTTCGTCTTCAAGAGCGTGCAGAGGCCGGATCCAGGTATTGAGCTCCTGTTCCGAAAGCTCATGTTCCAAACGATCTACGCACCGCGTCCACAGCGATGTCATATTCCTGAGCACTCCCGCGATGCAATAGAGGACACGCGGGCCCCGCAAGGTCCGCCCGACAGCTTTCAAACAAGTTTGGGCAGTCTATACTGCTTGCGGTGACTTATCCACAGGCAACATTGTCGCTATTTCAAGGTGTTACGTCTTGACATCGGGCCCATACCCACGTCTAATATCGCGCCTTTGCCCAGTGCGCTTGCCGCGCTCTGGAAGCGCATGATTCACGTCCGGATGCCGTCATGAAAAGAACCTATCAGCCCAGCAACCTGCGTCGCAAGCGGACCCATGGTTTTCGCGCCCGTATGTCCACCAAGAATGGACGACTGGTCCTGAATGCCCGTCGTGCCAAGGGTCGGGCGAGACTCTGCCCCTAAGCAAGTCCAGCGTCGGGTTTCCAGCCGAGGCCCGGCTGCACATCCCGGCGGAGTTCACCCGAACCTTCCGCCAGGGATTCCGTCTCACGGATGCCTGTTTCAATGTCTATGCTTTACGCACGGAAACCATCGCCCGGTTGGGGATTACGGTTGCCAAGAAAACCGTTGCTGGCGCGGTCGGACGCAACCGGATCAAGCGCGCCATCCGCGAAAGCTTTCGGCAACAGCGGGCCGCTCTGCCGGCATTGGATATTGTGGTGCAGGCCAAACCCGCCGCGGGTCATACCAGCAACCTGGGCTTGCGGCAAAGTCTGGAACGCCACTGGCAGGAACTAGTCAAGCGATGCGCAGCGTCCTGAAATTCTTCATCCACGCCTACCGCTATGCCGTGAGTCCCTTGCTGGGACCGCGCTGCCGCTTCTATCCATCCTGTTCCGCATACGCGTTGGAGGCGATTGACCGGCACGGCGCGGCTTATGGCGGCTGGCTGGCATTGCGCCGCCTGCTGCGTTGCCACCCCTTGCACCCGGGCGGCCTCGACCCGGTCCCATGCCAGAGACATCATCATGGATAACCGCCGGATCTTCCTCCTCGCCGCAGGCCTGTTCATTGCTTTCCTGCTCTATCAGGCCTGGATGCAGGATTACGGCCCCAAGCCCCTGCCGGCGGCGGTCACGACGGCCACACCTGCAGCAAATAGTTTGGCAGCTGAAGCCAGTGCGCCCCCGTTGCCACCCAGCCCCGAAGCGGGGACCAGTTCCAGACCCGCTGTCCAGGCTGTTGCAGCAGCTCCGGTTCCCGCCGCGCCACAAGGCAAATCAATTCATGTGCACACTGATGTGCTGGATCTGAGCATTGACACGTCCGGCGGCAACATTCGCGATGCCCGTCTGCTGGATTACCCGGAAGAATTGAAAGACCCGCAAATAAAGGTCCACGTTCTCAGTAGTGCGCCGGCTGATCTTTTGTTGTTTGAATCCGGTTTGCAGACGGTGACGGGGCCCAAAGCGCCCGGGCAGACAGCACTCTATACGACAGAGGACACCGACTACACATTGGCGCAAGGGCAACAATCGCTCGATGTGAACCTTGCATGGAAAGATCCACACGGACTGGAAGTGGAGAAGACCTACCACTTCACCCGCGGCAGTTATCAGGTGGATATCGATTACCACATCGCAAACAACTCTGCCGAAAGCTGGACCGGTTCCGCTTATGCGCAGTTCCAGAACCATTACACACCGAGCAGCCACAGTCTGTTCAGTGTCCACCGTTACGATTATCAGCGCATTGCGATGCACGGCACGGACGGCTACAAGCAATATGAATTCAAAGATCTCGCCGAAAAACCCCTGGCGGAAAAAGCGGATGATGGCTGGACCGGGATCGTCAACCATTATTTTCTGGCGGCGGTAATCCCCCAGCAAGCAAACAAAACTGTAACAGGCAAAAATTTCTATTACAGCAAGACGCTCAGTGATGCCGATTATCTGGTAGGTGTGGTTTCCGCAGCGCAGACCGTCGCACCGGCTGCCAACACCAGTTTCGATGACAAATTGTTTTTGGGCCCGAAACTGCAGACTCGTTTGGCCGGCGTTGCACCGGGACTCGAACTCACAGTCGATTACGGCAAACTTACCATCATCGCGCAACCGATTTTCTGGGTGCTCGAGCAGATCCACCGCTTCATCGGCAACTGGGGTTGGTCGATTTTGGTGCTTACCCTGCTGCTCAAACTGCTGACCTACAAGCTCAACGAAATCAGCGGCCGCAGCATGGCGAAAATGCGTCTGGTGCAGCCGCGGCTCAAGGCACTACAGGAACGCTACAAGGACGACCGCGCCAAGCAGAGCCAGGCGATGATGGAGTTCTACAAGAAAGAGAAGATCAACCCGATGGGCGGCTGTCTGCCGATGCTGGTGCAGATGCCGATCTTCTTCGCGCTGTATTACGTGCTGGTATACAGCGTGGAATTGAGGCAATCACCCTGGATCGGCTGGATTCACGACTTGTCCGCACCGGATCCGTTATACATCCTGCCGGTGGTATATGGCGTGGTGATGTTCGTGCAGCAGCGCATCAGTCCGCAGCCCACCACCGACAACATGCAGCGCAAGATCATGATGGTGATGCCGCTGGGCATCGCTGTGCTCTACGCAGTGCTGCCTTCGGGTCTGGCGTTGTATTACGTCGCCAATTCGGTGTTGACCATTGCCCAGCAATGGCGCATCAATCATGTGATAGAACGGGACAGCAAGCAGCACGCGAAAAAGTAGTGGGTCTCATCTGTTTACATGAGGTGTGTTTCGATTACCACTTCGGAGCGTAACGTCTGATGTACGGGGCATCTGTCAGCGATCTCCAGCAGACGCTGGCGTTGTGCCGAATCCAGGTTACCGGTTAATTCTATTTCCCTTTCGAATCTGTCGATCCTGCCGAGCTTGGTTTCGCATGCAGCGCAATCCTCGGCGTGAATCTTCTGATGTGTGATTCGCACGTTGACGCTTTCCAGCGGCCATTGCTTGTTGTCCGCATACATGCGTAACGTGATCGCAGTGCACGCCCCAAGTGCACTGCTCAGATAACCATAAGGCGAGGGCCCGGCGTCGGTTCCGCCGACATCGCGTGGTTCATCGGCGATCAGAGCATGCGGGCCCGCGAACACATCCGTACGATAGTGCTCCCGGTTGATGCGAACGATTACTTCACCTTCCTTGGCTGGGCTCTTCGCGGGTTTAAGGTTCAATTCGCCAAGATATTTGGTGGCCCAGGCCGCGATGATCAGACCGACGTATTCTGAATCAGCCTGATTTGAAAGCAGATGATCGGCATTGTTCAATGCAATGAAACTCTTGGGATGCAAGGCAGCGCTGAAAATCTCCGCGGCATTACTGATGTCTACGGTTTTGTCCACCGGTGAATGGAAGATCAACAGAGGTTTGCGTAACGCGCGAACATACTCCCGGCATTGATGTTTCGGTAAATCGTCCAGGAAGGCCTTCTTGAAATGAAACTTGCGTCCAGCCAGCATCACATCTGCCTCGCCTTGTTGTTCCAGCAGTTGTCGCGCGCTACCCAGCAAGCGTGCGACATGCTCCGGACTGGCGGGTGCTGCGACCGTGGCGACTGCTATACAACTTTTTATCTGGTTGGCGGCTTCCAGCACTGCGGCCCCACCCAGTGAATGTCCGACCAGGATTTTCGGTGCTGAATACTCTTTCGCGAGAAAATCCGCAGCGCACAACAGGTCCGAGATATTCGTGGAAAAAGTGGTGTCGGCGAAGACTCCCTCGCTCTCGCCGATACCGGTGAAGTCGAAGCGCAGGGTCGCGATCCCTTGCATGGCCAGGGCGCGCGAGATGTCGAACGCCGCCCGCACGTCCTTGCCACAGGTAAAGCAATGCGCGTACAGGGCAAACGCACGTGGTTTGCCATGCGCTGGCATCTCGAGCCGGCCGGCCAATTGCTGACCGGCGGCATTGGGGAACCGCACGACTTGACCGGACATATCAGGTTTCCTTTGATTGCCGTTATGATGCACACGGATTGTAGACCTTAACCTGATTTTGAACAGACAACAGTGACCCAAAACCGCGACACGATTGCTGCCATCGCTACCCCACCCGGCAGGGGCGGGATCGGTGTAATACGTATCTCCGGGGTCGCGGTGCGAGATATCGCGAAACAGATCGTCGGCAAACTCCCGGTGCCGCGGCGCGTGTATTTCAGCGCATTTCTCGATGCCGATGAGTCAGTTATCGATGCGGGCATCGCACTGTATTTTCCGGCGCCCGGCTCGTTCACCGGTGAGGATGTACTCGAATTACAGGGCCACGGGGGTCCTGTGGTCATGGATATGCTGTTGGCTCGTGTACTTTCGCTCGGTGCGAGGCTGGCGCGCCCCGGGGAATTCTCCGAACGCGCATTTCTGAATGACAAGCTTGATCTGGCACAGGCCGAAGCGATCGCTGACCTGATAGATAGCGGTAGTGCCCAGGCGGCTCGCGCCGCGATGCGTTCGTTGCGCGGTGAGTTTTCGGTGCGCATCACCGAATTGGTGGAGGCCTTGATCGCTTTGCGCATGTATGTCGAAGCAGCGATCGATTTTCCCGACGAGGAACTGGATTTCCTCAGTGATGGGAAAGTAGCGTTACAGCTTGCCGCAATCGAGGCAAAATTCACCGCTCTTGCAGCACGAGCGACTCAGGGCAGTCTGTTGCGCGAAGGCATGAGCGTAGTGATCGCCGGGCAACCCAATGCCGGTAAATCAAGTCTGCTGAACCGGCTGGCAGGACATGATGCCGCCATCGTCACCGAGATACCCGGCACCACCCGGGATGTGCTGCGCGAACACATCAGTCTTGATGGCTTACCGTTACACATCATCGACACGGCGGGACTGCGCGACAGCGCGGACCGGGTGGAACAGGAAGGGGTACGACGAGCCTGGGATGCTATCCGTTCCGCCGACCGTGTTCTGCTGGTGGTGGATGATGCGACAGGGTTGTCGGCTGCGGATATTCAATTGCAGCAACAGTTTCCGGCAGGAATACCGGTCACCAGCCTTTACAACAAGATCGACCTTACCGGCCGCCAGCCGGAGCTCGTGATGAGCGGGACATCTTCGCAGATCGCTTTGTCAGCCAAAACCGGGCAGGGCATCGATCTGTTACGCACACACCTGAAAACAGTCGCTGGATTTGAGGCAGGCAGCGATGACAATTTCATCGCCCGCCGCCGGCATCTGGATGCGTTGACCCGGGCTGGCGTACACCTTGAACAGGCGCAACGGCAGCTGCAAGAGCAAGCGGGTGAATTGCTCGCCGAAGAATTGCGGCTGGCGCAGATCTGTCTGAGTGAGATAACCGGCGAGTTCAGCAATGAGGATTTGTTAGGCAGAATATTTGAGAGTTTCTGCATCGGCAAATAATAATCTGACAAGCATATCAATCCGGCAACAGTGATTCTACCCGGTCACGCCCGTTGTGCTTGGCCTGATACAAGGCCCGGTCGGCACGCGCCAGGGTTTCCCGGATATCTTCATCGGTTCGATATACCGTGACACCGATGGACACAGTGACGCTGGTTTCCGCCGTCTCGACCTGGAAAGTCTGACGTACAATCCTGGCGCGGATCCGTTCCCCACATATCAGCGCGCCTTGAATACCGGTCTCGGGTAATACCAGCAGAAATTCCTCGCCACCATACCTGCCAAAGGTTTCAGTTTCGCTGGCGCCATCGCGACCGATACGATCCAGTTCGCGAATCTCACCGGCGACCCGGTCAGCAAACTCATGCAGTATTTCGTCACCAGCCAGATGACCATAGCGATCGTTGATTTCCTTGAAATGATCGATGTCCATCAGACACACACCAAAACCACGACTGGTCCGCAGCGCACGCGCGCGCTCCTGTTCCAGTATCTCGAGGATATGCCGCCGGTTGAAGACACCGGTGAGATCATCGTGGGTGGCCAGTTCCTGATTACGTTTGAGTGCTTCGGCAAGTTCCCGATTGCGTTTCGCAACGGTATCACGCAGCCAGCCCACATAGCTGCCAAAAAATGCCAACCAGACCAGAGTTGTGACAAGCACCGCGTACTGCAACAGTTCCAGGGGTAAAGGCTCGCGATGGGCACCGGTATAGGCATTGCGGAGAATGACCAGGCCATAGCCGGCAATCGCAAAACCCGTTAGACCCAGATATTGCCGACGGCGCAGGCGGAAAATCCCGAATAGAAAAATCACAACATAAAGCAGCAGCAGCGTGCCGCGTACCTCGGGAGCGAGCATCACCAGCAACATCACCCAGAACGTGGCCACGATCATCTGTGGCAGGGTGAGACTTGGATCGCTGAAGCGCAGGTTGTAACCGGAGCGCAGCAGTATGAAAAACACCAGGTTCCCGATCCAGCTCAACCCCATGTAGAACAGGAACATCGGCAGTGAGAGGTCGATGAAGCCGAGGACATAACAGTAGATGGTGAGTCCCAGCCACAGTACATACGACAGCGCAGCCATGAAGAAGCGCTTGAGGCGCAGCGCCTGCTTCGCATCGTCGGGGAAAAGCTGCCAGTCCACACAGATACCTGAAGCCGGGAAATACTTCCGGCCCGGAGAGTGCCACAGCCGCGACCGAAACCCAAGCCGGGTGCGAAGCACTCGGGGATTAAGGGAATATCAGCCCAGAATCCGCTCCTGGCGGTACAGCCAGCTCGCCAGCCAGGCCAGCATCAGCCCCAGCAGCAAGGTGCTACTGACCGAAATCGCGACAAACAACGGGTTGAGCGATTCGCCTTTGAGCAATGAGGTCATTAATACATCCTGGCTCATGGTCGGGATCAGCATCATCCAGAATGTGGTTTGTGCGGGGAACAACATCAGACCGAAGGCGGGAATCATCGGCAGGATAAAGACGAACGAGAGCCAGGTCTGGGCCTCCTTATAACTGCGGGTGAACGAAGCGACCACAGTCAGCAGCGCCGCGATGAACAGGGTGAACGGGACACCAACCAGGAACATGATCCCGGCGGTCCGGAGATCGAAGTTCACCGTGATGTCCAGTTGCGAGATATGGATAAAGCTCTGACAGAAATAAAACGCGACGACCGCCAATCCCAGCGACAAGGCACAGAAAGCAGTTACCGCCGTCAATTTTGCATACACCAGCGTAGTGCGGGAGATCGAAGTGGTCAGCAAGGGTTCCAGCGAACCACGCTCGCGTTCACCGGCGGTGGCATCGATAGCCAGATAGAATCCACCCATGATGGCGGCGAACAGGAAGAAGTAGGGCAGAAAACCGAGGATCAGGACCGCGCGCGAACGCGGTGTCGATACATCTACATCCTCGATTGCCAGCGGCGCCAGCACGCCGCCGGGATTGATGCCGCGCACCAGCAGACGCAGGCTGCCGATCTCGCGCGCATAGGCGTCCAGCAGATTGCGTGCGCGCCGTACGTTTTTGTCAGCCGATTGCCGCGAAGCATCTTCCACTAATTGCAGTGTGGCCGGATTCCCGGCAGTGAAATCGGTGGTGTAGTCCTTGCCAATTACCAGCACTACATCCTGCTTGCCCTGTTCGACTGCAGCGCGCGGGTCGGCAGGTGCCGTTTCGATCTGCGTGTTGTGTTGCTTGAGGTATTCGATAAGACCCGGCGCATATTGCGCACCTGCCACGGGCAACTTGAGTGGCTGATCCCGATTGCTGATCTGCTGATTGACGATGGCGTTCATCATCACGGTATAGAACACCGGGCCGAACAATGGGCCAAATACCAGCACGGTAAGCAAGGTCCGCCGGTCGCGGAGGTTATCGACGATCTCCTTGCGTAGCACGCTCCAGAATTTTCGCATCATGCTGAAGTTCCCAAGGTTTCGCCCGCCAGTTTCACGAAGGCCTCTTCCAGGTCCTGTTCACCAGTTTGTTGTCGCAGCACGTCCGGTGTACCGTGCGCAACAATGCGACCCTGAGCGATGATCACGATGTCGTCGCACAAGGCTGCGACTTCCTGCATGATGTGGCTGGAAAACACCACGCAATGTCCCTGCTCGCGCAATTTGCGGATCAGGCTGCGCAAGGCGCGAGTCGCCATGACATCCAGTCCGTTAGTCGGTTCATCCAGTATCAGGTTGCGAGGTCCATGTACCAACGCCCGCGCAAGCGCCACCTTGATGCGCTGTCCCTGGGAAAACCCTTTCGCTTTGCGATCGGCAAACTCATCGATCTCGAGTAGTGTTATCAGTTCTTCGACCCGCGTAGCCAGCGGGTTGCCACGCAAACCGTTCAATTCGCCGAAATAGCGGATGTTCTCGCGTGCCGACAGGCGTGGATACAAGCCACTGGCATGTGGCAGCACGCCGAGTTTGAGACGCACCGCATTATCGTCGCCGTGCACTTCACTGCCATCCACCCGCACGCTACCGCGATCCGCCTTGATTACCGTGGAGATGATGCGAAGAGTCGTGGATTTGCCGGCGCCGTTGGGACCGAGCAGTCCGGTTATGCAACCGTCCGGGGCGCGGAACGAAACCTCGCGCAGCGCCTGGACCGCACCGAAATGTTTGCTGATGTTCTCGACTTCGATCATGGTGTCGGACCGTTGAAGTTGACGAAAAAGGGGAAAGCCCGGATCGAGCTGACGCAGTGCGGATCAAGACTTTTTACCGAGGCCGTCTCGACAAACTGAGCCATGAGTTTCGGGACGCAGCCGCGCATGGCGTTGCCATGACCCTGGCCGGGCACCACCAGTGACAGACTGTCGGACAGCGTTTTTGCAGCGTGTGCGGCGTTAGCCGGCGGGGTGATCGGATCATCTGCACCCGAAATCAACAACACGGGTTTATCGGACACGACTGGTCGTTTGAAATCCGTTTCCATAATCCCACGCGGCCAGGCTGCACAGCTCTTTATCAGTGCCTCGACCGGTTTGCCGCCGAGGTAGCTCTCTGAATCACGGCGGATTTTGGCGTCATGTGCATAGAACGGCACGTCTTCGGTGCACAGCACCGCCGCATTCATGCCTTCGGCTATCCCTTCATTCACCGAATTGGTGAAGATCAGCGCTTGCGCCAGCAGCGGTGCGTAATCGTGCGCAATCGCCGCCTGATGAATAAGCAGTGGCAGTAATGCCGCGGTATCGCTTGAATAGCTCATCAAGCGGATCGCAACCGCAACCTTGCTCCAATTCAGAGTCTGGCTGATCGGCATGCCGGTAACCGGATCACGCAATTGCACGCTCACTGGCCGCCGTTTCAGGCCCCGCTGCAGGAGCGAGAATTCGTTCGCAAGATTCGGAAACGCCTTGTGACAGTCCGGCTGTTTGCGGCAGCGCGCAAAAATGCCATCCAGCGCCTGTTGAGCATCGAGCGAGACCTCCGCACCAACGTTCCAGTCCGCCGGTACCACGCCATCCAGGATCACGCTGCGCACCCGGCTCGGGAATTCCCGAAGGTATTCGAGCGCCACGCGTGTGCCGTAGGAGATGCCGTACACATTGATCTGCTTGTATCCGAGTGCCGCACGCACCGTATCGAGATCTTGCACCGCGACCGTCGTGGTGTAGAAACGCGGATCACCTTTTAATTGTGTCAGGCAGGTTTTTGACAGGCGGGTGATCTCGGCATCGTCGGGGATATCGCCGCTTTCCGTCGATGCTGGACAATCCAGCCGATTCGAGCCGCCGGTACCGCGTTGATCCACGAGTACGATATCGCGGTCAGTGCGGATCCGGTCGAAGGCAGCCGCTTCCGTGACAAATGCTTCGGTAGATGCCTGGCCCGGACCGCCAGCGATGAAGAACAGCGCATCCGGCGCCGGCTTGCTGCTGCGTGCAGACAACACTGCAATACGCAGTTTGATTTGCTTTCCGTTCGGCTTGGCGCGATCTTCCGGTACGGCGAGAGAAGTACACTTCGCCTGCATGTGAAAGGCGGAATCCGGCATGCCAATCTGGCAAGGTGCGAGGACCAGCGCTGCGGGACCAGGCAGTTGCGCCTTCGCGGTATACATCCATGGAAGGATCGCAGCGAACAACAACCATCCCAACGGATAACGTTGCCGATTTCCGTGCGACAGCTCCCTGTAACTTACGGACACCTGCTGGCTCCGGATTTCCGGTTTTCGGTCAGGGCCACGGTGATCGCGACGCCAATACCGAAACCGACACCCCAGTCACCACTCGATGCGGCGATGGCCGAGGCCACAGCGAGCCCGAGTAGCAGATAAATGTGCAATGGATATTTCACGAAGTTTCTCCCGACTTGGAAGCGGAATCAGGATTAGTGGTTTCAAAAAGGAATATTTCTTCAATCGTTTTATCGAATAACCGCGCGAGACTGAAGGCCAGCGGCAGACTGGGATCGTATTTCTCGGTTTCGATTGCGTTGATTGTCTGGCGCGAGACGTTCAGACGCTCCGCCAGCTCCGCCTGGGTCCAGCGATGTTCGGCGCGCAACACATGAATACGGTTCTTCACCGGTAGCGCCGCTGCAGAACGCATACCGCGAGTCCCCAGACCAGATCGATGCAGACAAACGTCCACCAGGCACTGAGATGGGGAAACCCTGCCATTTCCAGACACCCGTAAGTGAGAGCAAGAAACGCGGTGACGCCGGCGGCGATCGCGAACGCTTGTACGTGCAGGCGCCGCAGCATCTCATCGGTATGGCGCACGAAGCGGATGACCGCCAGGAACACGAATGCCAGCGGCAGCAATGGCAACAGGGCGATCAGGAGCTTGAACCCGCTGGCAGGCATTCCGCGCAGCCAGTGGGCGGAAAGCAGGATCACGCCGACATAGGCCACCATGGCGAAACCAAGTTCCCACAGGTAGCGGTGGGTGACGGCCTTGGGTGACAGCGGGGTTTGATTCATGGATTAAAAGTAGCGGGTACGCGACTAAATGTCAAGTGTACTAGACTTTTTGTAAAGCTCTTATAGACACTCACCCGGGTAGCCGGTCTTTGGCTGGCGCAAGCCAAATCCGCAGCTATCCTTAAACGGACCCGAGGGGAGGGAACATGCCGCGTGTCATCCATTTTGAAATCCATGCCGATGAGCCCGAGCGCGCGATGCGCTTTTACCGGTCTGTCTTCGGTTGGGAATTCACCCCGTTGCGCAACATGCCGGTGGATTACTGGGCGGTCCGGACCGGCGAGACCGGGCCCGGCATCGACGGTGGACTCATGCGCCGGCTTACCCCCGTGGACGGCGCGGCAGTCACCGCGTTCGCCTGCACCGTAGCGGTCTCGGATCTCGATAATTATTTGATGAAAGTCGCTACCAGCGGTGGCCAGCTCGCGGTCTCCAAGATGGCCATTCCCGGTTTCGGCTGGCTCGCGTATTGCAAGGACACCGAAGGCAACCTGTTTGGCATGATGCAGGCCAACGCCGAGGCCAAGTGAGCGGTGGTCAGCCGCGCAAAGTGCGCATAAAATAGCCGCCCTTTTCGGTTCCCTGTAGCATCTGCAGATCATGGATCATCCACAACAGTTCGATGTCATTGTCGTCGGCGGCGGTCACGCCGGTACCGAGGCTGCGCTCGCCGCGGCCCGCATGGGTGTGCGCACCTTGTTGCTGACCCATAACGTCGAGACCCTGGGTCAGATGAGCTGCAACCCGGCCATCGGCGGCATCGGCAAGGGTCACCTGGTGAAGGAGATCGACGCGCTCGGTGGTGTGATGGCGCACGCCGCCGATCAAGCTGGAATCCAGTTCCGGATTCTGAATGCCAGCAAAGGACCTGCGGTGCGTGCGACCCGCGCGCAGGCTGACCGCACTATATATAAGAGTGCGATTCGCAGCTTTATTGAGAACCAGCCCAACCTGACACTGTTTCAACAGGCAGTCGATGATCTGGTAGTCGAAGGTGAACGCGTCACCGGCGTGGTGACGCAGATGGGCCTGCGCTTCTTCGCCCCCAAAGTGGTACTAACGGTCGGCACGTTTCTCGGTGGCCGGATTCACATCGGTCTCGAGAATCATGCCGGCGGCCGGGCCGGCGATCCACCCTCGAACACCCTCGCACAACGCTTGCGTGCGTTGCCGTTCCGGGTCGGCCGGCTCAAGACCGGCACCCCGCCGCGCATCGACGGACGCAGCATCGACTATTCAGAACTGGAGGTTCAGCCGGGCGACGAACCGACGCCGGTGTTTTCGTTCATGGGGACGCGCGCACAACATCCGCGTCAGATCGCCTGCCACATCACGTACACCAACGAGCAGACGCACGAAATCATAAAAGGCGGTCTCGATCGTTCACCGATGTACAGCGGCGTCATTGAAGGCGTCGGGCCACGTTACTGCCCGTCGGTGGAAGACAAGGTGATGCGTTTCGCCGACAAGCAGCGACATCAGATCTTCATCGAGCCGGAAGGGCTCAATACATATGAAGTCTATCCGAATGGGATCTCCACCAGTCTGCCGTTCGACGTGCAATACGCACTGGTGCGTTCCATCAAGGGTTTCGAGAACGTACACATCACGCGGCCGGGTTATGCGATCGAATACGATTTCTTCGATCCACGCGATCTGAACTACACACTGGAAACCAAATATATAAAGGGTCTGTACTTCGCCGGCCAGATCAACGGCACCACCGGCTATGAAGAAGCCGCCGCGCAAGGTCTGTTGGCCGGCATCAACGCTGCATTGTCCGCGCAAGAGAAACAACCGTGGTGGCCGACCCGCGATCAGGCTTATCTTGGTGTGTTGGTGGATGACCTCATCACGCGCGGTGCACCGGAACCGTATCGCATGTTCACCAGCCGCGCCGAACACCGGTTAATGCTGCGTGAAGACAATGCCGACCTTCGCCTGACTGAGACCGGTCGCAAGCTTGGATTGGTGAACGATGTACGCTGGGAAAAATTCTCGGCCAAGCGTGAAGCGATCGAGCGCGAAACCATGCGTCTGAAATCAATTCTGGTGCGGCCCACCGATATATCGGAAGCGCAGTCCACAGAATTATTGGGTACGCCGCTCGCGAAAGAAACCCATGCGCTGGATTTGTTGCGTCGGCCCGGCGTCGATTACGCAAAGCTCGTCGCGTTACCGACTGTTGGCGAAGCGTCCGTCGCGTCAGAGGTGGCAGAGCAAGTCGTCATCCAGACCCGTTATGCCGGCTATGTCGAGCGGCAACGCGATGAGGTCGCGCGGGCCAAACGCCAGGAAGAAACTTCGATCCCGGAGCGGTTTGATTTCGCTGCAGTCCGTGGCCTTTCAAACGAAGTACGGCAGAAACTCGTCCAGGTCCGCCCCGCGACCATCGGCCAAGCCTCGCGGATTCCCGGTGTCACCCCCGCAGCGATCTCGTTGCTGTTGGTGCATCTCAAGAAGCGCAGCTTGAGGCCACTTTCCCGTAGCGCTTGATCATAATAATACGAATGGATCAGGCAGGACTGGTAATCGCCGCCGTTCCTGCTCAGACTGACACGGTGTCGAGTAACGACAGTGCGACGGCGGATGTCAGCATCACCAAACCGGCAGCGATCGGTGGAGGCGGCGGCGGCGCACTGGGATCGTTGAGTCTGTTATTTGTCGGGCTGTTGTCCTTCACCCGGCGCAGATCATACTGACCGCTCTTACTGTCTGCTGACGCACGCAGGCACTCTGATGCCGGCGGGCGTTGTGTGCTAGATTTGGCAGCAATAACTTTGCGTTATTCGGAAAACTCATCCCTGTATCACGCATGCAACCTATTCGTCTGTTACTCGAATCCCTGAGCTTCCTCGACTGGTGGGTGCTGACCCTCGTCTTGGGCATTGCGGATGTGTTTATCCTGCGTGGCTGGCTGCTTGCTGTTGCGATTGCGACGGGTGTTACCGGCTTTGCACTGATGTTGTTTCCGCAACTGATCTGGCCGTGGCAACTGTTATTGTTTGCAGTCGTTGCCAGTACGGGTGTTGTATGGCAGTGGTGGAAACGCGCAAAATCCGCTTCAAAACCGGCGCACAGCGTGCAAGAGGATAATGTCATGAGCAATTTCCATGATTTCGAGATCAAGACCATCGATGGCAAGGCAAAGTCGCTGAAAGACTTCAACGGTAAAGCCGTGTTGGTGGTGAATGTCGCCAGTGAATGCGGTCTGACCCCACAATATGCCGGCCTCGAAAAACTCTATCGCGAGTTCAAGGATAAGGGGTTTAGCGTGCTCGGTTTGCCCTGTAACCAGTTCGGTGCGCAAGAGCCGGGAACGGAACAACAGATCCAGCAGTTCTGCAGCCTGAACTACGAGGTGAGTTTTCCGTTGACCAGCAAGATCGAAGTGAACGGCGCCGGTACGTATCCTTTATATAAGTGGCTCAAGAGCGAGACCGGTGGCGCGGATATCCAGTGGAACTTCGAGAAATTCCTGATCGGCAAGGATGGCCACATCGTCAAACGCTATTCGCCCAAGACGGTACCGGAGGATTCGGGTCTGCGTGCCGACATCGAGGCAACTTTATGATGCAGGCGGCATCCGAAACCTGAAATATCCGGTCGCCCGGCCGGGTCCTGAATGGACGATGTTATCGTTGAGACATCATGGGGAACCGGGAAGTATTCGTATGAAAACCGTTCGCGTCATAGGCTTGTTTTTTGCAGCCTTATTTCTGATCTGTGCTGCGAGCGCTGCCAAACCGCCTGCCGGCAGTGTGGTAACCGCCGTGCAGTCGCCCGCCTGGCTGGTACAGGGGACATTCACAACTCCACTAAAACCTGGTGTGCAGGTCGCTGATGGTGACATGCTGCGGACCGGTCCCGGCGGGCGTGTTTACCTGGCATTGCCGGAAGCCAGCATGGTGAAGCTGGGCGAGAACACCGAACTTGCCACATCCACCATGGACATGATGCATGACACGCATGGCAGCCTGTTCAAGGGTGCGTTGCATATCCTCAAAGGCGTATTCCGTTTCACCACCAGCCTGATCGGCAAGGCCAAACGCCGGCAAGTGGATATCCAGGTGGGCACCTCGACTATCGGTATCCGTGGTACCGATGTGTGGGGTCGTGCCGGTAGCGATGGCGATCTGGTCGCGTTGCTGGAAGGCAAGGCCGAGATGCATGCGCCGGGGCATGCCATGATGATGATGGATCAACCCATGCACTACATGATGATGCCCAAGACCGGCAGCATGCAGATGAACATGCCGGTGACCCAGGCCAAACTTGCCGATTGGACAGCGCAGACGGATGTGCACATCGGCGTTGGTGTGCTGACCACAGATGGACAGTGGATCGTGGCGCTGGTTTCCTCCATCGATGACCGCGAGACCACACGCTGGATGAATAAATTCGCCATCGCCGGTTATCCCACTGAGGATACCCCGGTCACGGTGAAGGGAAGAGTATGGCACCGTTTGATCATCCGGCAGGTCACAAGCTACCGGGATGCACGTGCGTTGGCCTCAAGGTTGAGCAAGGCTTATCCGTTGATGAGTCCCTGGGTATTTAAAATCCCTTGAATCCGTGCCCGGATGCTGGAATGATCAGACCGAACGAGGCCCGATCATGACAAATATTACGTCTTTGCTTGAATTCGAGCATGGCATCACTGCCATCGATACCGATTACGTGCGTCCACTGCTGGATGCCAGCCACTTGATCATGCGCGATGGCCGGGCCGCGTTCGTGGATACCGGTACCACGCATTCTGTACCGAAGCTGCTCGCGACGCTCGAGCAAAAGAATATTCCTCGTGCGGCGGTGGATTACGTACTGCTCACGCATGTGCACCTGGATCATGCCGGTGGGGCCGGTGAATTGATGCGCCATCTGCCCAATGCCAAAGCGTTGGTACATCCCCGCGGTGCCGCACACATGATCGACCCATCGAAGCTCATCGCCGGCACCAAAGCTGTGTATGGCGATGCTGAATTCATGCGTTTATATGGCGAGATCCCGCCGATTCCGGCTGAGCGCGTATTGACTGTCGCTGACGATACGCGGGTGCAACTGGGCAATTCCGAATTGCTATTCATCCACACCCCCGGCCATGCGCTGCATCACTATTGCATCGTGGATTCCGAGAGTCGCAGTGTCTTCACCGGCGATACATTCGGTATCTCATATCGAATATTCGATACTGACAAAGGTGCATTCATCTTTCCTGCCACCACGCCCGTGCATTTCGATCCGCAGCAAGCACATGCATCGCTGGACCGGATCATGTCGTTCGAACCCGAAGCCTGCTTTCTTACCCACTACAGCAGGGTGAGTGATTTATCCAGATTGGTCGCTGACATGCATGCGGGTATCGATGCGCATGTGGAGATCGCCAGATCCTGTGCGGCGAGTCAGGATCGAATCGCGGCCATGAAACCGAAATTGCATGCCTGGCTGGTGCAACAGGTGCGCGAACACGGTTGCATCCTGGATCAGGACACTGTGGATACCTGGCTGAAAATGGATGTGGACCTCAATGCCAAGGGTTTGGCAGTGTGGCTGGATAGAACATAAGCAGGCGATTGTATTTTTCGACGTCATTTTACTTATGCGTTAGAGACATAACCGTATCCTTGCTTCCTTGAATCGCCAGAGTGCGAATCACGTCACGATAATCTTTCTGTTTACTTATTATCTTCATCCCATAAACAGTGCGCTCTCATCGTGAGGACGCCATATATTCCACGCATCGTGCGATGACGTGGATGGTCTGCAATCCAGTTTCCGCGTTTATCGATCAGGAAAGCAGGCCAGCATCCGGGAGAAGTAATATGTCCGCTGAAAAGATGCTGACACTCTGGTCCAGTTCGCCGACGGTTTCCGCCATCATCTGGCTGGTACTGTTGATCGTGGTCCTGTACGTCGCACGCGTTCCGGCGCACCGGTTCCTGCGCAGCCTCGGTGGACTGTTGTATCGCGGCATGCGGCTTGCGGCCAAGGCATTGATGCGTACCTCGGAACGGCTCAACGAGCGTAATCGCGAAGTCATGCTGGTACAGGCACGTGAGCACCAGGTGCAGAGGTTGCAGCGCGAGTTCGAACGGGTGGCGGCCTATGTGAACCGCGACTTGAGTGCGTACCCGGCACTCAACCGCCAGTTGAGCGAAATGGGTGCGCGCGTCGAGGAAGATTTCCAGCGCTCCGGCGAAGTGCCGCCGATGCCGCCGCCCTGGGTGGATGCGGTGAATTCGATCGCCAAGATTCCCGCCAATGGTGATCCCATGGTGGGCACCATCCTGCGTAATGTCCAGGACATGCTGGATAAATCCAGCAAGGATGTAGTCGGCGCCTATCGCAAAGCCGCCGGCAAGCGGCATGAATTGCTGCAGCACATGTTGCCGATGTGGCGTTACATGAACAGGAAGCTTGAGAGTCTGGAAAAGATGTTCGCGGGCCTGGGGGAACGCACTCAGAAGATCGATAACCAGATCGCACGGCTGGAGGAGATCATCGACGGCACCGACCATGTGGAGG
>JBOIBL010000232.1:0-7301 GCA_050739495.1 Gammaproteobacteria bacterium
CCGCCGCTGCGCTTCAGCCTGACGGTACCGGTCGGCAGGTCCAGATCATCGTGCGCCACCAGGATCGCCTCGGGTGGGATCTTCAGATACGCCGCCAACGGCTGCACAGCCTGGCCGCTCCGATTCATATACGTATCCGGCTTGAGCAGACGAAGTTCATAGCCCTCGATCTGCAGACGGCAGACATCGCCATTGAACTTGCGTTCATGACTGAAACTGCCGCCGTAGGCGCGCGCAAGTGCATCCACGAACCAGAAGCCTGCGTTGTGACGGGTCAAAACGTAATCGGCCCCGGGATTGCCGAGGCCGACCACGAGTTTGATAGCGGAATCCATCGATGACGAAGCAAAAAAGCCAGGCGGCCCTCGCAGGCCGCCCGACGATTACTTCTTGCCCTTGTCCGCAGCCGGAGCCGGAGCGGCTTTCGGGTCGCCCGCCTTGGCATCGCCCGGCTTGGCGTCTGCTGCCGGAGCCGCGGCGCCTTCCGCCGGAACCGCACCTTCCACAGCCGCTGCCACCACCGGTTCTTCTTCCACGGTGATGCGCGGGTGATGGATAGCCACCACCGGCAGATCGTGCTCTTCGCCGTAAGCGAGTTGCACGATGCGTACACCTTCCGGCAGCTTCATGTCGGACATGTGTACGGCATGGCCGAGTTCGAGGTCGGTGATGTCCACCTCGATGTACTCGGGCAGGTAACGCGGCAAGCAGGCGATCTCCACCTCGATGAGGTTGTGAGAGACCACGCCGCCCTGCGTCTTGACGCCGATAGCTTCCTTCTCACCCTTGAAGTGCAACGGGATGTGCACGCGAATTTCCTGGTCGTCCTTCACGCGCAGCAGATCCATGTGCATGATGATCGGCTTGGCAGGATGACGCTGCACATCCTTGAGGATCGCCTGATGCTCGTCCTTGCCCACCTTGATCTTGAGGATGTGAGAATAGAACGCTTCATGCTGCAGGTTATTGCGCAGTTCGTTGTGATCGAACGTCAGGTGTAACGCGGTTTCACCCGCGCCGTAAAGTATTCCCGGCACCTTGTCCGCACGACGCAGGCGGCGGCTCGCACCTTTCCCCTTGTCGTTGCGAGCTTCAGCGCTCAGATTGAAACTGATGGCCATTTCCTTACTCCAAAGTTACGTTTCAAAACGCCTCGCCCGCGACCAGACTTGGCTCCACAAGAAACCCCGCCAACTGGCGTGATCCCTAATCTACATACAACGAGGAAACCGATTCCTCGTCACTGACTCTGCGCATGGTCTCCGCCATCAGCTCCGCGATGGAGAGCTGGCGAATCTTGCTGCAGACCTGCGCGTTCTCGCGCAGCGGGATGGTATCCGTCACCACCAGTTCATCCAGCGCCGAACCACTGATGTTCTCGATGGCCTTACCGGACAGCACCGGATGCGTAATGTACGCCAATACCCGCGCCGCGCCTTGCTCCTTGAGCGCCCCGGCCGCGAGGCACAAGGTGCCGGCGGTATCGACCAGATCATCCACGATGACACAGGTCTTGCCTGTCACTTCGCCGATGATGTTCATCACCTGCGCTACATTCGGTCGCGGCCGACGTTTGTCGATGATCGCGAGATCCGCGTCATCAAGCCGTTTCGCCAGTGCCCGGGCCCTGACCACGCCGCCCACATCCGGCGACACCACGATCAGATCGCTGAACTTCTGTCGCCAGGCATCGCCCAGCAACACCGGTGACGCATACACATTGTCCACCGGGATATCGAAGAATCCCTGGATCTGGTCCGCGTGCAGGTCCACGGTAAACACGCGGTTTATGCCAGCGGACACCATCATGTTGGCAACCAGCTTGGCGGTGATCGGTACGCGCGCCGCGCGCTGCCGCCGATCCTGTCGCGCATAACCGAAATACGGCACCACCGCCGTGATTCGCGCGGCCGAGGCACGACGCAACGCATCGGCCATCACCAACAACTCCATCAGGTTGTCGTTGGTAGGCGGGCAGGTAGATTGCACGATGAACACGTCGCGGCCGCGCACGTTCTCCATCAGCTCCACTGCCACTTCGCCGTCACTGAAGCGCCCGACCTGCGCCTTGCCCAACGGCAACTGCAGATGATTCGCGATGCGGTTCGCCAGTTGCGGGTTGGCATTGCCCGCGAACACCATCATGCTGCCTGCTGACACGGCGCCCTCGCTTTGTCTGTCGTGTTCAACATCGCCTGCCTGGGCAGACGAACCGAAAATCCATCGTTGGCTGGGGCGCCAGGATTCGAACCTGGGGATGACGGGATCAAAACCCGTTGCCTTACCGCTTGGCTACGCCCCAATCGTAATCGGCGTCTTCGCTCTGTAAACCTGAGGCCTATGACTCTGCAGTAACCCGTTGCCACAGCGGCGAACGATTACAGCCGCGGGCAACGAACGCCCGCCAGCCTTGCGGTAAGCCCGATTGCACCGCTCGCGCGTCTTCTTCACGCGGGAATTCCGCGAACACACAGGCACCCGAACCGGTCAGTCTTGCCTGGCTTCCACGACCATGCTCGGTGAGCCAATCGAGGGCGGCGCCAACCTGGGGATAACCGTTCCGAACCAGTGGCTCGAAGTCATTATGACCATGGCCTGCGCGAAAGCCGGCTATTGTGATTGGTAAGGAATTTCGTGTCAATTCAGGGGCCTGGAATAGTTCCCGGGTCGAGACCTCGCAGGCTGGCTGGAGCACCAGGAACCACGGTTCTGGCAGGTCCTGGAGCGGGGTCAGCTGCTCTCCGACCCCCTCCGCCCAGGCGGCTTGCCCGCGCACGAATACCGGTACATCCGCACCCAGTTCCAGCCCCAGCGCGGCCAGCCGGTCCACTGATAACCCCGTAGCCCAGAGCCGGTTCAACGCCACCAGCGTGGTGGCGGCATCGGAACTCCCGCCACCCAGACCCGCCTGCACCGGCAGCCGCTTATGCAGATGGATATCGACCCCTGCCCGCGAACCGGCCTCCTCCCGCAGGCGCTGCGCAGCTTTCACTACCAGATCCGCATCCGCCGCGATGCCGGCCGGGCCGGAGGGACGGGTAATACGGCCGTCGTCGCGCAGCGTGAAATCCAGCAGATCACCATGCTCCAGAAACTGAAACACGGTCTGCAGCGTATGGTATCCGTCCGGACGTCGGCCGGTAATGTGCAGGAACAGATTGAGTTTGGCGGGTGCCGGCCAAGCCCGGCTAACTACAGTCTCGCTCATGGTGCGGAAGTCTGCGGGCTGGAAGCGCTGTCCGTCAGGTGCCAGGCTTCGATCGCGAGTTTGATGCGCACCGTATCGCGCCGGATAACCAGCCGGGTCGGCAGGTCGTGACCGTCGAACTGAGCGTAGGTGAGATAGTCGATGTGCCAGCCGCGTTGCATGAGGTTCACCAGATGTCCGTCGGCATCGACTTGCTTGTCGAACGGCGTGTCCGGTGCCGGCAAGCCGATTACCCAGTAGCGCATGCTCAGTACCGGCAGCGGCACGTGCAACAATCGTGTGAAATCCCGTTCCGGATCGGTAGTGATGAAATCGTCGCCACGCGAACTCTTTACATGCAAGGCATCTGCATCGCCACGTATATCCAGAGCACCGCTACCGAACGGACCGTGAAAATCGAACTGCAGCATTGCGCCCTGCTGCCGCCAATCCATGGAACCGCTCCCGCCATCCTTGCCGTTGACGATACCGACCCGACCTTGCATGTCCCAGTCGTGGATCTGCATCAGACTGACACGGCGACTCTGCCACGCGGCTTCATTGGGCGGACCGGCGGGCGCAGTGCCGGGCACGCTGGCACACCCCGCGAGTACTAAACCTGCGAATGCAATCCAGCCGCGCCATCTCATTGCGCTACCCGGGGACGTAATTTCTTCAGCTCTGCGCTATCCGGATGCTGCTTCGATGCCACTATCCATATCTGATGCGCTTCCTGCCTGTCTCCCGCGGCAAGCAGCACTTCGACCAGATGGGCGGCGATTTGTGGATCATGCTGGCGCTGGTACGCCTGATGCAGATACTTCAACGCCAGCGCGTTGTTACCGAGCCGGTATTGCACCCAGCCCATGCTGTCGATGATGGCGGGATCGTCGGGCATGAGTTCGAGCGCCTGCCGGATATAACCGAGCGCTTCCTGATAACGGGTTGAATGTTCGACCAGGGTATAACCGAGCGCATTCAGTGCCTGCGCATTCCCGGGAGCTTGTCTGAGTATCTGCCTCAAGTCCTGTTCCGCTGCGGCCGCGTCGCCTGTGCTTTCTTCCAGCAGCGCACGTGCATACAACAGATCCTCATCATCCGGTGCAGCGCCCAGCGCCGTATCGAGAATCGTGCGTGCCGTAGCTGTATCGCCGTGTTCGGAAAACACTTGCGCTTCTGCAGCGCGCAGCTGCACGGCATCGTCGGGGTCGCCCGCGACCACCTTATCCATGAACTGACGCGCGCCTTCAGGGATGCCGCTCGCGAGCAGCACCCGGGTGATCGCGATCTGCGCCGGTAACCAGTGCTCGCCTTCCTCGACCTGGCGATACCAGTCCAGCGCCTCCGGATAACGTTGCTGCAATTCAGCGGTATTGCCAAGGAAATACACCGCGGCATCAGTCTGTTGCCCACTGTTGAGCAAGCGCTGGAAATATCCGTGCGCGGCATCGAACCGGTTGGCTGACAAGTCCAGCAAGCCCAACGAATACAGTGCCTGGGCATTGGCCGGTTGTTGTTTCAATACAGCCTGGAATTGCACCGATGCTTCATCGTCACGCCCCGCTTGCGCCAGTAGCGCCGCATAGGCAAGTCGCAATGGGATGTCACCCGTTGCAGCCTGTACCCGCGGCTGGATGATGGCGAGTGCCTGGGTGTATTTGCCCTGTGCGGCGAGCGCCCGTGCCAGTATCAGGCGTGCACTGTCGAGTACCGGTTTCAGCTCAAGTGCCCGGCGTGCCTCGTGTTCGGCCAGCACTGAACGCTGATAATGCAATGCGAGTTCAGCATAAGCGTAATGCACAGCGGCGGAATCTGTTGCATCCTCAACCAATTGTTGCATGACAGGTAATCCGTGCTGTGCGTCGGTCTCCTCACCCAGCAGGACCGCGGTCGAAAGATAGCTGTCACCCTGTGCAGCCCTGATCATCTGCTCAAAATGATGTGCGGCCTTGACCGGTTGTCCCAGGCGTGCTTCCAGCACGGCCCGGAATCGGAGTGCGTCGCGATCGCCCGGCGCGAGTGTCAGCCAGCGCTGATCGAGTTGCCAGGCAAGCTGGTTGTCGCCCGTCTGATAAGCGAAAGTCAGAGCCTGGCGGGCCAGCGAAGGATCGGCACTCAATTGCGCGGCGCGTGCATATTCGCGGGCGGCCTCATGATCCGCCCCCCGCTGGAAGGCGAGCTCGCCCATGAACACCCGGTAGATTGCTTCCTGGTCCGGGGCGGCGAAGCCGCGCGCAGCGTCGGGGTGGCTGGTCCTGGAGACAACAGTTTGCGGAGTGCTTGCGCAGCCGGCCAGCAGCACCGCCAGCGTTACGGCTGCCTGTTTTTTCATGCTCATGTGCGGAATCTGCCGGATCAGCTTTCGAACCGCCACTATACTCCGCCAGCCCGCCCCGCCGCACCCGGGCGGTTGCGATAACAGCTTGTTATAACGTGGGAATTCGCCCAAAATTCGCTACACCTCCGTTCGATCATACCCATGCCGCTTTTCAGCCTCGGAATCAGCCACGCCACCGCCCCCATCGCAATCCGCGAACGGATGAGCTTCGGGCCTGAGCAGATCCCGGAAGCGTTGCGGACGATTACCGCACTGCCGGGCGTCGAGGAAGCCGCGGTATTGTCGACCTGTAATCGCACCGAGATCTATGCGAATCTCGAAGACGTCACGGTCGGCGCACAGCTCACCGATTGGCTGGCCCGGGAACGCAGCCCCGACGATCCGGACGTCAGGCAACGCTTCTACAGCCATACCGATCACGATGCGGTGCGGCATTTGTTCCGGGTCGCCTGCGGACTCGATTCCATGATCCTGGGTGAACCGCAGATCCTCGGTCAGATCAAGGACGCTTACGAACTGGCCCGGCAGCAGCACACTGCACACAATCTGCTGCACCGTTTGTTCCAGTACACCTTCACCGTTGCCAAGCAGGTCCGCACCGACACGCGCATCGGCGAGAATCCGGTCTCGGTCGCCTATGCCACCACCCATCTGGCCCGGCAGATCTTTGCCGATTTCAGCAAACTCACCGCCTTGCTGATCGGCGCCGGCGAGACCATCGAACTGGTCGCGCGTCATCTGCGCGAGCAGGGTACCGGACGGATGGTGATTGCCAACCGCACCGTGAGCCGGGCACACACACTTGCCGAGCAGTTCGGCGGCTATGCCATCGGTCTGCAGGAGATTCCCGCGCACCTGGCAGAGATCGATATCGTGATCGCCTCCACCAGCAGCCCGGATATCATCCTCGACCGCAAGATGGCGGAGACGGCATTCAACTCCCGCAAACGTCGACCGGTGCTGATGGTGGATATTGCCGTGCCGCGCGACATCGATTCGGACGTCGCGACGCTCGATGACGTCTACCTGTTCACGATCGATGATCTGCAGAATGCGGTCGAGGAGAATCGTCGCTCACGGCTGGAAGCCGCCAAGGAAGCCGACGTGCTCATCGAATCCCACGTGCAGCGATTCAGCGAACAGTTGCAGGGCCTGAACGCGGTACCGACGATCCGCGCAGTGCGTGAACACGCCGGTACGCTGCGCGACGACACCCTGGAACAGGCGCGCCAGATGCTGCACAACGGCCAGCCGGCCGATGAGGTCATGCGATTTCTGGCCGAAACCCTGACCAACCGCCTGCTGCACTCACCGACCGCCTATTTGCGTGAAGCCGCACATGAAGGCCGCGATCACATCATCAAGGAAGCACGTGCGTTGTTCGGGATAGATAAAGACAAGTCACGTTGAATACGACACGCCTCAATACCGGATCCGTATCGTGAAAGATTCCATCCGCCAGAAACTCGAACGGCTTGCCGCACGGCATGAAGAACTGTCGCACCTGCTGGCCGACCCCGGCGTTATCGGCGACCAGAACAGATTCAGGGAACTATCCCGGGAATATGCGCGGCTTGAACCGCTGGCACGCCGTTTCGGGGACTACATCGCTGCGGAAGCCGACATTCGCTCCGCTCAGGACATGCTGCGCGATACAGATGCCAGCATCCGGCAAATGGCCGAAGAGGAACAACTCGCCGCCGAATCCAGGCTCGCGTCACTGGAACCGGAACTGGTAAAGCTGTTATTACCGAAAGATCCGCACGACGACAGCAA
>JBOIBL010000233.1:0-18836 GCA_050739495.1 Gammaproteobacteria bacterium
GTCCACCATCCTGCAATTGCTGAAGCTCCCCGATGGCACTGTGAAGGTGCTGGTCGAAGGCGGTGACCGTGCCCGTATCACGCAGGTCAACGACGGGGATTTCTTTTCCGCTTTGGTCACGGTGATCCGTACTCCGGGTCAATATGATGAACGCGAAGTGGACGTGCTGATGCGTTCCGCGCTGTCATTGTTCGATCAGTACGTGAAACTCAACAAGAAGATCCCACCCGAAATACTGACTTCGCTGGCCGGCATCGATTCGCCTGGCCGTCTTGCCGACACGATTGCGGCGCACATGCAGTTGAAGCTTGACGAGAAACAGAAGATTCTCGAGATCGAGGACGTACGTGAACGTCTCGAGCATGTGATGGCCCTGATCGAGGGCGAGATAGATATCCTGCAGATCGAAAAGCGTATCCGCGGCCGCGTCAAGCAGCAGATGGAGAAGAGCCAGCGCGAGTACTATCTCAATGAACAGATGAAGGCGATCCAGAAGGAACTGGGCGAACTGGAAGATGCTCCCAATGAACTTGAGGATTTGGGACGGCGTATCCAGAAATCCGGCATGCCCAAGGATGCGCGCGAGAAAGCAAATGCCGAGCTCAATAAGCTGAAATTGATGTCACCGATGTCGGCCGAAGCGACCGTAGTGCGCAATTACATCGACTGGTTGGTAAATGTGCCGTGGAAGAAACGAACCCGCGCATTGATCGATCTCGAAGCGGCTGAAAAGACCCTGAACGAAGATCATTACGGTCTGGACAAGGTCAAGGAGCGCATCCTTGAATATCTCGCGGTCCAACATCGGGTGCAGAAACTGAAAGGACCGATCCTGTGTCTGGTAGGCCCGCCTGGTGTCGGCAAGACCTCGCTGGGCCAGAGCATCGCGCGCGCCACCAATCGCAAATTCGTCCGCATGTCGCTAGGTGGCGTACGTGACGAGGCGGAGATCCGCGGGCATCGCCGTACTTATATAGGTTCCATGCCTGGCAAGATCGTGCAGAACATGTCCAAGGTCGGGGTACGCAATCCGCTGTTCCTGCTGGACGAGATCGACAAGATGTCCATGGATTTTCGTGGCGATCCGTCTTCCGCATTGCTGGAAGTGCTCGATCCCGAGCAGAACAACACCTTCAATGATCATTATCTGGAAGTCGATTTTGACCTGTCTGAAGTCCTGTTCGTCGCTACTGCGAACAGCCTGAATATTCCAGCGCCGTTGCTGGATCGCATGGAAGTCATTCGTCTGCCGGGTTATACAGAAGACGAGAAGGTCAACATCGCTTCGAATTATCTGGCGCCCAAACAGATGCGCAACAACGGAGTCAAACCCGAAGAATTGACCATCAGCGACGAAGCGATCACCGATGTGATCCGGTATTACACTCGTGAAGCCGGCGTGCGTAATCTGGAGCGCGAAATCTCCAAGATCTGCCGCAAAGTCGTCAAGAGTTTGCTATTGAAACCAGCCGATGGCCGAGTGCTGGTGAATGCGGAAAATCTCGATGGTTACCTGGGTGTACACCGATTCCGTTATGGGCGCGCTGAAGATCACGATCAGGTCGGGCAGGTGACCGGGCTGGCCTGGACCGAAGTGGGCGGTGAGCTGCTTACCATCGAATCCACCGTAGTGCCTGGCAAGGGCAAGCTGATTCATACCGGACAGCTCGGTGCGGTGATGCAGGAGTCCATCCAGGCGGCGATGACCGTGGTACGGAGCCGTGCCGCATTGCTCGGTCTGGAACCGGATTTCCATCAGAAATACGACGTGCATATCCATGTACCGGAAGGGGCCACGCCGAAGGATGGACCCAGTGCGGGTGTGGGTATGTGCACTGCGCTGGTGTCAGCGCTCACCCGAATCCCGGTGCGTGCCGATGTGGCGATGACCGGCGAGATCACCTTGCGCGGTGAAGTGCTTCCGATCGGCGGACTAAAGGAAAAACTGCTCGCGGCACATCGCGGTGGGTTGAGTGTTATCCTGATACCCGCCGAGAACGAGAAGGATCTTGCCGAGATTCCCAAAAACATCAAGGATGCTTTGGACATTCGCCCGGTACGCTGGATCGACGACGTATTGAAGGTTGCACTGCAGCACATGCCCGAAGCCAAACCGGAGGATGGCGCAGCAGCGCAGGCTGAAGTTGCGACTGGCAAGACTGAACCGGAAGGCGTCCGTGCACATTGACGCTTGCAAGTTGACAAGCGCATGTGGGCGCTTGTATAACCCTGCACATGCGGTGAACCCAGAGATTTTTTCGTTGAAGTACGCGACCAGAATCATGTTTTCCTAACCCCCCGGACGGGGACGTTTCCTCACTCACGACTCAGGCACAGGGGATACAACATCATGAATAAAGCTGATTTGATCAATGCAGTCACCGAAGCCACCAAACTGACACATGCGGATGCGGATCGCGCTGTGCATGCAGTACTGAGTTCCATCACAGGTGCACTCACGAGTGGTGACCAGGTAGTGCTGGTAGGCTTTGGTACCTTCGCGGTCAAGCAGCGGGCTGCTCGTACCGGACGCAACCCGCAAACCGGACAGACTATCCACATTGCGGCAAGCAAAGTTCCCGGCTTCAAGGCTGGCAAAGCCCTCAAGGATGCCGTAAACTAGCGCGCTCTCCAGGGTGCTTAGCTCAGCTGGGAGAGCATCGCCTTTACACGGCGAGGGTCGGGGGTTCGATCCCCTCAGCACCCACCACCCGCAGCGGAGTGGTAGTTCAGCTGGTTAGAATACCGGCCTGTCACGCCGGGGGTCGCGGGTTCGAGTCCCGTCCACTCCGCCATTAAGTCCCGAAAGGGCGCCCGCGAGGCGCCCTTTTCGTTGGGCTGGTTACTTTTAATATTTATACAGTCTGGTTTTCGGGGTACACGCCATGGTGATTCAGGCATTCCGCGACAACATCCCTAAATGGCTTACGGGCATTATTCTGGTATTGATTATCGGACCGTTTGCCTTGTGGGGGATTAATTCCTACTTTACGGCGAGTGCCGATACGGCTGTCGCATCAGTCAATGGCACCGATATTACGCCCCAGGCTTTTACAGAAGCTTATCAGCAGCAGTATCAGCGCATGGAACAGATGTTCGGTGCCGCATTCAAGCCGGAGATGATTGACGAAAAGCAGCTCCGTGAAGAAGTGCTACAACGCCTGATCAACCAGACTCTGGTCGATCAGCAGCTGGCCAAGCGTCATTATGGGATTGGTAACTCGCAGCTTATCGAAGCAGTGCAGCAGATTCCTGCATTCCAGGTGGATGGCAAATTCTCCACACAGGTCTACAACACAACTCTGCAGAGCGTCGGCCTGACGCCGACCACGTTCGAGCAGCAGGAGCGCGAGAGCATCGCAGCCCAGCAATTGCAGAGCGGGATACAGAACAGCGCATTCATCACCGAACCGGAACTGAAACGGGCGGTGGCAATCCGCGACGAACAACGACAGATGGAATACCTCACCGTTGCATCGAAGAATTATCTGAATCGAGCCAAGATCGCGGATACCGATATCGCGGCGTATTACAAGGCGCATGCTGACCAGTTCATGACTCCCGAGAAAGTCACCCTGAGCTATGTCGAACTCGATCAGGCACAACTTGCGAAGGATGTGAAACCGACAGAAGCCGATCTGCAGGCGGCTTATCAACAGCAGATTGCCAGTTTCCAGCAACAGGAAACCCGGCAAGCGCAGCATATCCTGATCGCCGTGAGCGGCAGTGACCCGAAAGCCGATGCTGCCGCCAAGGCCAAAGCGGAAGACATCTTCAAACAACTCGAGGCCGGGGCCGATTTTGCCAAGCTTGCAGCGAAATATTCGGATGATCCCGGCTCTGCCAAGAATGGCGGTGACCTGGGTTGGGTCAGTCACGGCATGATGGTCAAGCCGTTTGAAGATGCGTTGTTCAGTATCAAGAAAGTCGGTGATATCGCCGGTCCGATCCGCAGCAAGTACGGTTATCACATCATCAAACTGGACGGTATCCGTGCCGGAAAGACCAAGCCCTTCAGCGAGGTGCGTGCACAACTGGCCGCGGGTTACGCGCAAAAGAAAGCCGAAGATGAGTACTACGCGCTTGGCGATCAGCTTGCCAATCTCGCCTATGAACATCCGGATTCGCTGGATACCGTGAGCAAACAATTGAATCTGCCGGTCAACGCCGTTACCGACGTGACCCGTGATGCGGGCACCGGTATCGCGGCAAATCCGGCGGTACGCAAGGCCGCTTTCAGCGAAGGGGTGCTTAATCAGGGCCTTAACAGCGAGCCGGTCCAGCTTGGTACCAACCATGTTGCCGTAATCCGCGTCAAAGGCCACACACCGAGCGAGCAGAAACCCCTCGCTGAAGTGCGTTCCGAGATTGTCAAACTGCTTCAGCAGCAGCAGGCCGAGAAGCAGGCGGCCCAGGTCGCATCGGATATCAAAACTGCACTCGAAGCCGGGCAGGCTCCAGCAGCTGTGGCACATAAATACGATGCAAAGCTGGTGGCAGCGAAATATGTGGAACGGCATGATAGCTCGGTGCCGACACCGTTATTGAATGCTGTGTTTGCAGCGACACGTCCTGCAGCGAAGCAACCGGCGATTGAAGCGGTGGGGCTTGAAAGCGGCGATCAGGCAGTCTTTATCCTGAGTGACGTCAAACCGGGTGACCTCGCAGGCATGGATAAACAACATACCCAGACGAGTAGTCGTGATCTGATGCGCATGAATGCACAGGCCGAATTCGCTGCCTATCTGGCCAATCTGCGTCAACAAGCCAAGATCAAGATCAATCGCGACAATATGCAGCAACAGTAATTGTCAGCCGATTCAGTCATGCTGATAGCAGAAAGGCCCGCACAAGCGGGCCTTTCTGCTTCACCGATACCGGACTGGAAGATCAATCCAGATTCATGCCCACATGACTGTATCCGGCATCGACGTACAGGATTTCGCCGGTGATGCCCGCCGCCAGATCCGAGCACAGGAATGCCGCTGCATTGCCTACATCTTCGGTGGTGACGTTTTTCCTGAGTGGGGTGAGATGCTGCACGTGATCCAGGATCGCGCGAAAGCCGCTGATACCGGCTGCCGCCAGGGTCTTGATGGGGCCGGCGGAGATGCCATTCACACGGATGCCTTCCGGCCCCAGTGCGCTGGCCAGGAAACGGACATTGGCTTCCAGGCTGGCTTTTGCAAGGCCCATCACGTTGTAGTTGGGGATGGCGCGTACTGCACCCAGGTAACTGAGGGTCAATATCGAACCGTTACGTCCCTGCATCATCTGCCGGCCGGCTTTGGCAAGTGCCGCCAGACTGTAAGAACTGATGTCGTGCGCGATCCGGAATCCTTCGCGGGTCACTGAGTCGACATAGTTCCCGGCCAGTTGGTCGCGGGGAGCGAAGCCCACTGAATGGATGATGACGTCGAGTCCGTCCCAGTGCTTACCGAGCTCTGAAAACGCGGTATCGATTTCGGCGTCGCTCGCTACATCCATGGGGAACACGAGTTCGGAGCCAAATTCTTTCGCCATGTTGATGACGCGTTCCTGGAGACGCTCACCCTGATAGGTGAATGCCAGCTCAGCGCCTTCACGCTTGAAGCTGCTGGCGATGCCATGCGCGATGGATCGTTCACTGGCGAGACCGACGATGAGGGCACGTTTGCCGTTCAGAAAGCCCATGGATACTCCTGAAAAATCAGATTAGTAAAGGTGTCAACTGCTGGTCGATTGATCGGTGACATCGACATGCAAGGTCAGATGCTGTCCTGGCTGCAGGTAATCGCTGGTATCGATATTGTTCCAGCCAGCGATATCATCCACGCTGACCCGGAACCGGCTGGAGATCGAAGACAGTGAATCGCCCTGACGCACCGTATAGTAGATGGTGCGCTGTGTGTCATCCGGGTCACTGCGCAATGTCGCGGCTGTCAGACGCGCATGCCCCGAACGAATCACCAGTTTCTGCCCGACATGCAACAGACTGTGGATGCTGATGCGGTTCCATGCTGCGAGTTCTTTCACATCCACACCGTAATGACGTGCAATAGTCCACAATGACTCGCCGCTGCGGACATGATGGACATGTGCACTGTCGCGCTGTTGCAACCTGGCAACCCGCGCTTCGGCATGCAGGGTGGCGTCCGCGAGTGTGGCGCGCGCGACTGGTACCAACAGCGTCTGGTGGAGATAGATCATGTTGCCGTGAATGCCGTTCAGTTCACGAATGACGGCCAATGTGGTGTGGTAGCGATCCGCGATACCGCCCAGCGTGTCGCCGCTGCGGACCCGATGCGTCGCCCACTGCACACGATCGTGCGGAGGCATATCCGCCAGGCTCTGTTTGAATGCCGCTTCCTTGTCCAGTGGTACCAGCAAGGTATAGGGGCCATCGGGATCAGTGGCCCAACGATTGAATCCCGGATTCAACAGATACATTTGTTCGGTAGTCATGCCGGCCAGTTTCGCGGCCGTGGCCAGGTCGATCTGACCACCTGCATCCACCTGGGTGAGATAGGCCGAGTTGGGAATCGCAGGCAGATCGACGCCGAAATGACCCTGAGTAGCAACCAGCTCACAGATGGCCAGCAGACGCGGTACATAGGCGCGGGTTTGCGCGGGCAGATCCAGGTGCCAGAAGTCGGTAGGCAAGCCGCGCTGCTGGTTACGTGCAATCGCGCGGCTGACGGTGCCTCCACCGGAATTGTAGGCAGCGAGTGCAAGCAGCCAATCGCCGTTGAACTGATCATGCAGGTATTGCAGGTAATCGAGCGCCGCACGGGTCGAAGCAGCGACATCGCGGCGGCCGTCGTACCACCAATCCTGTTTCAGTTCGAAATGACGCCCGGTACCGGGAATGAATTGCCACAGGCCCGCGGCACGGGCATTCGAATACGCGAAGGGATCGAACGCACTCTCGACCACCGGCAGCAGGGCGATGTCGAGTGGTATCTTGCGAGCGTTGATTTCCTGCACGATGTAATACAGATAAGGCTGGGCACGAGTGGCGACACGCTGCAGGTATTCGCCATGCGATGAGAACCAGTTCAATTCGCCTTGTACCCGTCCATCGCCATCTGCGGCCGAGAGTGTGAAGTGCTTGCCGAGATAGTCCCAGAGGTTGTCGTAATGCGTCGGAACCGTGGTGATGGTGAGATCCTGCCACTGGATCACCGGTGCGGTGTCATCAATGTCGGGGATTGGGGTACCGCCATCCGCGTCGGCGGCGACATCGGCGGCAGCGGGGGAGTGGTGGGTATTAGCTGTTGCTACGGGCGACCGGCTGTGAGAACCATTCAGGCTGGCACAGCCGCCGAGGGCGAGGCCACAGGCGCACAGGAGCAGGATGGACGAGAATGTGCGTCGGGTCATGGTCGGCGAAGCTCCATCACGTGAAGTTGTCTTTCCAGTTACGAATCACGGCGAACACCTCGACCGGATCACTCAAACTATGCCCTGCCTGCCTGGCTGCGGCCGCTACCACTGACGGCTCGCTGCAGCGCAAAAACGGATTTACCCGCCGTTCCATCGCGATCCGCGACGGTAAGCTGGGCTTGCCGGCTTCACGCAGACCCTTGGCCTCCTCAGCATAGGCCAGAATGTCGGGATTGCCAGGTTCTACTGCCTGCGCAAAACGCAGATTGGCCAGGGTGTACTCGTGGCCGCAACAGACTGCGGTCTGGTTCGGCAAGGCAGCCAGTTTTGCCAGGGATTCGCTCATCTGGGCCGGAGTGCCTTCAAACAGACGGCCACAGCCGGCGCTGAACAAGGTATCCCCGCAGAATACTATATTGTGGCCGCTGTAAGCGACATGGCCGGCGGTATGGCCGGGTATATCCAGCACCCGAAAACGGGCTCCCAGCGCCGGAATCAGGGCTTCATCCCCTTCACGCACCGGCTGAGTCAGCGCCGGTATGGTCTCCCGCGCCGGGCCGTACACGGGGCAGCCATGTTCCGAGGCCAGGGTCGCCGCGCCCCCGGCATGATCGGGATGGTGATGGGTGACCAGGATTGCAGCCAGTTTGAGATGCCGCCGGGACAGGGCCTCCCGTACCGGAGCAGCATCGCCGGGATCGACCACGATGCTCATGTTGCCCTGCACCAGCAGCCAGATGTAATTATCCCGGAAGGCAGGAACCGCCATGAGCTCGAAATCCATGCCGCGATGGTACCGGAGTGGGACCACGACGCCAAACGCGGGAAACGGTGTGCTAGTGTCACCTCACAGATGCCACCAGTGAACGTCAAGATCTGATGCAGACTGAACTCGACACCTGGTTTCAGGGGCGCGCGGGCGCTTATCTGTTGCGCCAGGAACGCGCGGTGCTGAACGAAGTTCTGCCAACCGCATTCGGTTTCTACCTGTTACAGGCGGGTGCCTGGGGTTCGGCGCATGGTCTGTTGCAGTCGAGTCCCATCCGTTCGCGAATGGTCCTGGATCTGCAGGCGGATGATGCGGATCTGCGTGCCGACCCTGCGCATCTGCCGTTCGCGAGCGATTCGGTCGATACCGTGGTGCTCCCGCATACGCTCGAACGCACACTTGATCCGCATCAGGCATTACGTGAAACGGAGCGGGTACTGCTCGGTGAGGGGCATCTCATCGTGCTCGGTTTCCATCCCTGGGGGCCGTGGGGATTGCGACAGCAGTTTGCAGCATCACCGCCGTGGGGTGGGCGTTATATAAGTGCCGGGCGCTTGCGTGAATGGCTCGCGGTACTCGGATTTGAAACGCTGTATATCAGGAATTATCTGTTTCGCCCCCCTTTCACACATGATGCGCTATTGGTCAAGAGTGGTTTTCTGGATCGTTGGCGCTGGCGTCTCACTGCAGGCGCCTATATGCTTGCAGCGCGCAAGCGCGTGCTGTGCGTCACACCGTTGCGGCGTCAGCGAGTGCATCCACAACGGGCTTTTGCCGGCATTATCAAACCCAGTACACGGGGGATGGGGTGAGCGAAGTAGAGATTTATACCGATGGCGCATGCCGTGGCAATCCTGGACCCGGTGGTTGGGGCGTGGTTCTGTTGAGCGGCGGCCGTGAGAAAACCCTGAAGGGCGCCGAAGCGGAGACGACCAATAACCGTATGGAACTTACTGCTGCCGTGCAGGCGCTGAATGCCCTGACACGTCCATGCGGGGTGGCGTTGTATACGGATTCCCAATATGTCCGTTCGGGGATTACTGAATGGCTGCCTTCCTGGAAGCTGCGCGGCTGGAAAACCGCAGACAAAAAACCGGTCAAGAACGTGGATCTGTGGCAGGCGCTTGATGATGCCGCGTCGCGACACACGATCGAATGGCATTGGGTGCGTGGGCACACCGGCAATCCCGGTAATGAGCAAGCGGACCGGCTGGCTAACCAGGCGATCGATGAGATGTTGAAGTTGAAGGAAGCACGTTAACTATGCGCCAGGTTGTGCTGGATACAGAAACCACGGGTCTGGAGCCCTCTGAAGGTCATCGCATCATCGAAATCGGCTGCGTCGAACTGATCGACCGACGCCCAACAGATCGTACTTTCCAGAAGTACCTGAACCCCGAGCGCGAGGTGGACCAGGGTGCAATGGATGTGCATGGCCTCAGTAATGAATTCCTCGCCAACAAACCCCGCTTTGCCGAGATCGTGGAGGAGTTCCTGAAATTCGTCGATGGCAGCGAGCTGATCATCCACAACGCAAGTTTTGATACCGGATTCATCAATAGTGAATTAAGACGCCTGGACCCGGATGCTCAGGATATTTCCGTACGCTGTGCGGTACTGGACACGCTTGAGCTGGCACGACGTATGCATCCCGGCCAGAAGAACAGCCTCGATGCACTCTGCAAGCGCTACAACATCGATAATTCCGGACGCGAGTTGCATGGCGCTCTGCTCGATGCGCGGATCCTTGCCGACGTCTATCTGGCCATGACGGGCGGACAGGCGGCGTTGTTGCTGGATCCCTCAGCCGATATGACAGGGCGTACACAAGCCTCACGACAGAAGCGGGTCGAGCGCGCCGGCTTGAACTTATGCGTATTGCGCGCGTCGGAACAGGAACGCGAACAACATCGTCTCAAGCTGGAAGCCATCGCCAAGGCCAGTAGCGGACAGTGTCTGTGGCAGGAGGATTGAGTGAAAGCGGAGGAAGCAGGGCAACACTCAAAATCGCACGGTACTGCTGGCGCCGCATTGGCGTTGTTTCTGGGTGCTGCGCCAGTCTGGTACAAATGCTGCATCATCATTTTCCTGCTGATTAATCCGCTGGTCTGGTCCGGTTTCGGATCATTTGTTGCTGGCTGGCTGCTGGTTGTGGAGTTCATCTTTACGCTGGCCATGGCCCTGCGCTGTTATCCACTCCAACCCGGGGGCTTGCTGGCACTGGAAGCAGTGGTGCTGGGTATGACCAGGCCGGCCGCGGTATATCAGGAAGTCGGTCATAATCTTCCGGTCATCCTGCTGTTGATGTTCATGGTAGCCGGCATTTTCTTCATGCAGGAATTGCTGCTAAGTGTTTTTACCTGGTTGTTGCTGTCAGTGCGGCGTAAATGGTTGCTGAGCGTGTTGTTTTGCAGTGTCGCAGCGGTGCTCTCGGCATTCCTCGATGCACTGACCGTCACCGCAGTACTGATTACCGTGTGTGGCGGATTCTATGCCGTCTATCATGCAAACCTCAGTCAGGGCGAACAATCAGCACCGGATTCGGCGGAGATCGATCAATTCCGGCGCTTTCTTTGCAGTCTGATCATGCACGCCGTGGTGGGGACTGCGATGGGCGGTGTTGCGACCCTGGTGGGAGAACCGCAGAATCTGCTGATCGGCGAAGCAGCCGGTTGGAACTTCATGGAATTCATGTATGCCATGGCGCCGATATCGATAGCCGTATTTTGCGTCGGGCTTGTTCTGGTGGTGGTGCTGGAGAAGACCCGTCGCTTTGGTTACGGCGCCGAGATGCCGGAGAGCGTACGCACAGTTTTGCAGAATCATGCGGACGCAAATGCCGGAAATCATGACCGAAGGCATTCATTGGTTTTGTTGATCCAGTCACTGGCGGGATTATTGTTGATCGCGGCACTGGCTCTGCATCTTGCCGAAGTAGGGTTGATCGGGCTCGGCTTGCTGGTGATCCTGACTGCCTTCACGGGTGTGGTCGAAGAGCGTCGCGTGGCACATGCGTTTGAAGAAGCCATGCCATTCACTGCATTATTGGTCGTATTTTTCGCAGTAGTGGCGGTAATCCACGAGACGCATCTGTTCACCCCGGTGGTGCAATGGGTGTTGGGCTTCGAAGGGCGCACCCAGTTGGCCCTGTTCTATCTTGCCAACGGGGTATTGTCGATGATCAGCGACAACGTTTTTGTTGCAACCGTCTATGTCAAACAGATGGCTGAGCTGGTCAGTATGCAACGTATCAGCCATGAACAGTTCAGGTTATTCGCGGTGGCGATCAATGCCGGCACCAATATTCCCAGTGTGGCGACCCCGAACGGGCAGGCAGCATTCCTGTTTTTGTTGACCTCGGCACTTGCGCCATTGATCCGGCTCTCCTATCTGCGCATGGTCTGGATGGCGTTGCCCTATACCATCGTATTGGGTGGTACGGCGCTGCTGGCGCTCTTGTATCTGATGTGAAGGAAAGCTGAAGATGGAAACTACGACCTCTCTGGCTGCAGCGAAACATGTCTTGTTGCTCGCTGGTGTCGTGCTGGGTTCTGGCGCTGTCTGCGGTTTCATCGCGCAGCGCACCCGCGTTCCCGATATTGTCTTGTTTCTGTTGGCAGGTATCCTGCTCGGACCGGCGGTGAGCGGTGTCGTAACCCTGCCGGCGAATTCCACACTGGGTCAGTTGATCCTGATATTCGGTGCGTCGTATATCCTGTTTGATGGCGGCGCCACCTTGCGGCTGACAGTCCTGAAGCGTATCTGGAT
The DNA here is from genome assembly GCA_050739495.1 of Gammaproteobacteria bacterium. GTDB lineage: Bacteria > Pseudomonadota > Gammaproteobacteria > Natronospirales > REEB76 > DASSKW01. The sequence goes on from JBOIBL010000233.1 coordinate 11,903, forward strand.
CACCCTGGTGGCGCTTGCTACCGTGGGCGTCTTGATCACGGCGGCAATCACTGCGCTCGCAGCACATTATCTTTTGAATCTACCGTTGCTCCCCGCGCTTTTACTGGGCGCGGTGATCGCTTCGACCGATCCGGCGACACTGGTGCCGGTGTTCAAGCAGGTGCGGGTGCGCGAACGATTGGCACAGCTGGTGACGAGTGAATCGGCGTTTAACGATGCCATGGGTGCGATCCTGACCTTCACGGTGTTGGGTTTGGCGCTCGGAAGCGGTAAGTTCTCGCTTCTGTCGTCCACGCAGTCACTTTTGTTGCAAGTGGGCATCGGTATCGGTGCCGGTGTCGTGCTGGGTTATCTTGCCGCATTCCTTACCGGGCACCATCGTTACGGATTCTTCCGCGAAGATGCGCCGTTGGTGACCTTGATGGCAGTGGCGGGTGCTTACCTGGGCGCAGATGATATGCATGCCAGTGGCTTCATGGCGGTATTCGTGGCCGGTATCCTCATGGGTAACCGTGAGCTGTTTGGCTTCAAGCTCGAACCGAATGAACACCGGCGGATCATCGAATACGTGGACATCACCTCACTGATAATGCGCGTCTTCATATTTGTACTGTTGGGTACGCAAGTGAACTTCAGCCTGATTGGCGCACATCTATGGGCCAGTCTCGCGGTGGTACTGATCTTCATGCTGGTGGCGCGGCCAATCACCGTATTGTTGTGTGCGGCGCCGGACCGGCGGGCGCGCTGGAGCTGGCGTGAGCTGCTGTTCATGTGCTGGACCCGCGAGACCGGCGTCATCCCGGGTGCCCTGGCCGGGTTGCTGATAGGCAGCGGCGCTCCGTCGGCGGATATAATCGCAACCGTGACATTCGTCGCTATTCTGGTGACCATCCTGGTGCAAGCTACCACCACGCGCTGGCTTGCAACGCGCCTGAGTCTGATGCAGGAATAATGAGGAGAACGCATATGTTGAAGCGGATTGCCCTGGCAGGTTTGTCATTACTATGGCTGGTATCGTTTACCGCCTACGCGCAGGATAACGGCGGGTCCCAGTCGCCGCCGAAAGATTCGATGAGCTACAGTTATCTGCAGCTGGATCAGTTGTCGCAGAAATCCGATTATTTCAACGATCGTTCCAAGGGTAAAGGCATCAGGTTCTCCTACGATTTTTCCAATGCTGTCTACCTGTTCGGACAATGGAACAAATTGGACTTCGATACTCTGCCGGGTAGCGAGAATCTGACCGGTTTCGGCATCGGAACCCATCAGGCCTACAATGACCAGACCTCATTCTTCGTGGACCTTGGTTATTACCGCGATGCGTTGAGCGGTTCGCTGGGTGGGATTTCCGACAATTACTGGCGTGTGAGCTATGGGTTCCGCGGAATGTTGACCAGCTACTTGGAACTGGATGGTGCGCTCTTCACCGAGCGGAACACCGACTTCGGTCGCCGTCCTTTCGGTGAGCGGCTGGGGCTCGGTTTCAAATCCCAATACATTGGATTGATGGTTTCCGGAGAGCATACTGCCAACGGCAATCGGGTCGAGGCGACCCTCAGTTGGTTTTATCGTTAGCAGGCACCTTTAAAATACTACTCGGCTTGATTCCAATCGTTAGTGTTTCAGGGTTGTCTGGCAGGGAGTGGGGCCACGGAGCAGTCTGGTAAAATGATTCCTTTACCCAGGCACGGTTCAACTCCATGACCATCCGAACCCGTTTCGCCCCGAGCCCCACGGGCTATCTGCACATCGGGGGCGCCCGCACTGCGTTGTATTGCTGGCTGTACGCACGGCATCACGGCGGCAAGTTCATCTTGCGGGTCGAGGATACAGATCGTGAGCGTTCCACCGACGCGGCGGTGCAGGCGATTCTGGACGGCATGGCCTGGCTCGATCTGAAACAGGACGAAGGTCCTTTTTTCCAGACCCAGCGTTTTGACCGCTACCGGGAAGTGGCGCAGCAGCTGCTCGCGGACGGTCATGCATACCACTGCTATTGTTCGAAGCAGGAACTCGAGCAGATGCGTGCGGAACAGATGGCGCGTAAACAGAAGCCGCGTTACGACGGCCGTTGCCGGCAGCGTACCGAGCCGGTCCCTGGAGTGGCGCCCGTGATCCGTTTCAGGAATCCAGAACAGGGTCAGACCGTCATCCACGATCTGGTACACGGCGATATCGTGTTCGAGAACACGGAGCTGGATGATCTCATCATCGCGCGTTCCGACGGGACCCCGACCTACAATTTCACGGTGGTGGTGGATGACATGGACATGCGCATCACGCATGTTATCCGCGGTGACGATCACATCAACAATACGCCTCGGCAAATCAACATCTTCAAGGCACTGGGCGCCGAGACGCCTCAATACGCGCATCTGCCGATGATCCTCGGACCGGACGGCACCAAACTCTCCAAACGGCATGGTGCGGTATCGGTGATGCAATATCGCGAAGACGGTTTTCTGCCGGAAGCGGTGCTGAATTATCTGGTGCGGCTGGGTTGGTCACACGGCGACCAGGAGATATTCAGTCGCGAGGAGATGGTGGCATTGTTCGATATCGCGGATGTGAACAAATCCGCATCCGCCATCAACCCGGACAAGTTGCTATGGCTGAATCAGCATTACATCAAGCACGGCGATTTCAAACGCCTGGCCGCCGAACTGGGTTGGCATCTGGCACGTATCGGAATCGAGGTTGCTGACACGGACAAGCTTGCAGCTGTCGTACAAGCCCAGGCGGAGCGAGCCAAGACCTTCAAGGACATGGCGCTCGCCAGCCGTTTCTTCTTCGAGGAATTCGCTGACTACGATGTCCAGGCGGCCAGCAAGAACCTGAATACCGAAACCCTGTCGGCAATACAGGATATGCATGCACGGCTGGCGAAACTTGATAGCTGGTCAGCGCCTCTGATCCATGTTGCGCTGGAAGCCTGTGTGGCCGCGCTGGGTCTCAAGCTCGGCAAAGTGGCGCAGCCGTTGCGCGTTGCGGTTTCGGGCGGGACGGTCTCGCCACCCATCGACGTTACCCTGGCAATACTCGGCCGCGACACCGTGCTCAAGCGGCTTGAGCGGGCCATCCGCCATATCGAAACTGCGGCGCATTGAGTTTGGCGACCGTGTTTGGTTGACAGGTCGGGCGTCAGAACGGACAATACGCGCCCCGCGTGGGGCCATAGCTCAGCTGGGAGAGCGCCTGCATGGCATGCAGGAGGTCGCCGGTTCGATCCCGGCTGGCTCCACCAACTCCTGATTTTCACTAATGGGAGCGGGTTTTTCAGGTAAGCCTCGTCCCCATCGTCTAGAGGCCCAGGACATCGCCCTTTCACGGCGGTAACGGGGGTTCGACTCCCCCTGGGGACGCCAGAACAAGCCCCCGCGACGGAAGTTGCGGGGTTTTTCATTTGCGTCTGTAATAAAGATCTTGAAGAACAAACGGTTATGACGGGCAAGTAAAGCTCGCCGCTTGTCCCCTATGGATTCCTTTGGGGTATAATTCGCGCCCTCTAAACGACAGGCGCCAAACGCGCCGTTCTCCAGCACCGTGAACCGATGCCGGCTGGTACTCCCACGAGACCAGCCGCTTGCATTTTGGGCGGCCTGGAGATGGGGACTGGATGGGCAACAACACCGATCCGAATACGACGACACAGACCTTCCGTGCCCGCTTGAATGGCGGCAACGGTAATGGCAACGGCGATTCGGGACAACATGACAACAAGCGCCTGGCCGCGCTGAGTCTCGGCGCGCTGGGCGTGGTATTCGGTGACATCGGTACCAGCCCGCTGTACACCCTGTCGAGCGCATTCTCCGGAACTCACGCGCCCGCCACGACACCCGACAATGTGTTCGGCGTGCTTTCCATCGTGTTCTGGACCATCGTCGTCATCGTCTGTCTGAAATATCAGTCGTTCGTGCTGCGTGCCGACAACAAGGGGGAGGGCGGCGTGCTTGCGCTGCTGGCTTTGCTGGATCCCTGGCGTAAACGCGGCCGGCGTTCACGCGTACTGATCTCACTGGGCATCCTCGGTGCCGCGCTGCTGTATGGCGACGGCATGATCACACCGGCTATCTCGGTGTTGAGCGCGGTAGAAGGTCTGCAAGTGGCCACTCCCAGTCTGCCGCGTGGTGTGATCCTCACCATCACGGTACTGGTGCTGATCGGATTATTCTCGTTCCAGAAGAGCGGCACCCGGCGGGTCGGTGCGGTATTCGGTCCGGTCATGGTGTTGTGGTTTTCCGTCCTTTCGATATTGGGGTTAGCAGCGATCATCCGTAACCCGGAGATCCTGGTCGCCCTCGATCCCAGTTATGCAATGCACTTCATCTTTCATCACGGGTTTGCCGACATCGTGGTGCTGGGTTCGGTGTTTCTGTGCGTCACAGGTACTGAATCGTTGTATGTCGACATCGGCCACTTCGGGCGTTCACCGATTCGACTGTCATGGTTCGTGTTCGTCATGCCGGCCTTGTTGCTGAATTATTTCGGCCAGGGCGCTGCGATCCTGGCTAATCCGGAACAGGATATCGCACAACCCTTCTACAGCCTGTCACCTTCATGGTTTCTGTATCCGCTGGTGGTGCTGGCGACCGTCGCGACGGTGATCGCTTCGCAAGCGGTCATCACCGGCGCGTTCTCTCTCATGGGACAGGCGATCCAGCTGGGCCAGAGTCCGCGCCTTACTATCGTGCGGACCTCGATGGATGAGAAAGGGCACATCTATATCCCGTCGCTGAACTGGATATTGATGCTCTGCACCATCGCCATCGTCTTGGGTTTCAAGACTTCCAATAATCTGGCTGCCGCCTACGGTGTGGCAGTCAGCTCCACCATGGTGATCACCTCGATCTTCATGTTCTTCACCATGCGTGATTACTGGCGCTGGCCTATCTATGTGGCGGCGCCCATCGCCGGTCTCTTTCTGGTCGTCGACCTGACGTTCTTCACCGCCAACATATTCAAGATCTGGGACGGTGGCTGGTTGCCGTTGCTGGTGGGATTGATCGGTTTCACCATCATGTCCACCTGGAGTACCGGCCGACAGAACCTCATCAACCGTCTGCGCGAAAGCACCGAACCACTGGATCAGTTCCTGGATCGCATCCGCGTGGAGAAACCGGTACGGGTACGCGGCACCGGCATCTTCATGACTGCACCGAACCTCGGCACGCCGCCGATGTTGCAGCATCATCTGGAACACAATCAGGTGCTGCACGAGCAGATCGTGCTGCTTACGATCCTTACCGAAGATATCCCGTTCGTGCATCCGGCCAACCGGCTTGAAGTCGAGAAACTGGAACAGGGTTTCTACCGGGTACAGGCGCATTACGGTTTCATGCAGATACCGAACGTACCCCAGGCCTTGCGACGTGCCAAGGATTTCGATCTGGTGATAGATCCGGAGACCGTGACCTATTACATCGGTCGCGAGACCCTGGTGCCGACCAGGAACACACCAACCATGATGCTATGGCGCGAAAAACTGTTCGCATTCATGTCACGCAATGCGATCCGTGCCACTGACTTCTATCAGATCCCGCCGGATCGGACTGTGGAACTGGGTCTGCGATTACGCATGGCGGAGATCCGCAGCACACCGCGCACGCCGGCTCCGCCATCTTCCAGACCGTGAGTCCGGACTTTGAGTAAGTTGTTGGCTATGCTGGCGGGATTCGTCATCGCCACCATCTCCACGCTCGGTTACGCCGGCATCGTATTGCTGATGGCAATCGAAAGTGCCTGCATCCCGCTGCCTTCCGAGATCATCATGCCGTTCTCCGGCTATCTGGTGTTCCGCGGCGAATTCGTCCTATGGCTGGTGGCGCTGTGCGGCGCCGTCGGTTGCGTACTAGGTTCGTTGCTCGCGTACTGGGTCGGTGCCAGGGGTGGGCGGCCGCTGGTTGAGAGATACGGGCGCTATATATTGGTATCGCAACATGATCTGGCGCTGGCCGATCGCTGGTTCACCCGCCACGGCGACATCATCATCCTGGTCGGTCGGCTGCTGCCGGTCGTACGGACTTTCATCGCGTTCCCGGCCGGTGTGGCGCGGATGCCGATGCTTAAATTCATCGTCTATACCTTCATCGGTTCGCTGATCTGGTGCTGGGTGCTGGCCTGGATCGGCCTGCGTCTCGGCGAGCACTGGGATACGCTGGGTGTCTGGTTCCATCGCTTCGATAGCGTGATCGTCGGGATCATCTTGCTGGCAGGCATCTGGTACGTCTGGCGGCATCTGCGCCTGTTGCGGCGTCAGGTTTGAGGTTGACAGGAGCTGCATCGGGGTCAATAATTCGCACAGCGCCGATTTGATACTCAGCTTGCGGGCGCTTAATAAATACGGCTAAAGCGGTGTCCGCAAGAACCTGCTTTGGCGCCTTTTCAAGGAGTAACGCTGAGCGGGTTTTTTGTTGCCTGTGATATGGCCGGATCGGCATCCGAAAGCCGGACCGGATCGTATTACAGGACACAAAACGGAATCGCCGATTAAGTGACAACTTGCAGGGCGATAAATGGCGCGGTGCTGAACCATCGTGCTAACTGCTAAAGCGTCGGGAGTCAGGATGAATTCTCTTTCCACAGTCTGGGACCGCAGCGCGTTTCCGGTGCGGCCCAATGTCTCCTTCGAGTTCTTTCCGCCGGCGACAGCCGAGATGCAGCAGAAACTGTGGCAGGCGCTCGGACGGTTGGCACCGTTGGCGCCGCGCTTCGTATCGGTCACGTACGGAGCCGGCGGCTCCACGCGTGAGCGCACTCACGACACGGTAGTGAATATCCAGAGACGGCTCGGTTTGCGGCCAGCAGCGCACCTCACCTGTGTGGATGCCAGCCGGGACGAGATCGAAGCCATCGCGCGACGTTACTGGGAAGCGGGTATCCGTCACATCGTGGCGTTACGCGGTGATCCGCCGGACGATGCGGATGGGTTCAGACC
>JBOIBL010000234.1:0-5765 GCA_050739495.1 Gammaproteobacteria bacterium
GCCCTGATGTGACGCCGCGATGTAGGCAAAATGATCCTTGATCTTGACGTCGCGCGCGAGATCATCCGGTTTGATGAAGCCAACCCGGTACGGTGCCGCCAGATTGCTGATGTCGATGACCTGAACGCCGCCATAGCCGTTCGCGACAAACGCGAGATTGTCCTTGCGTGCCAGGCCATAGACATCCGGATACGGTAGATCGATACGTCCTTTCAGCAGGTAAGGCAGGCCGAACTGGTTATCGCCGTTATGAACGGTGAAGACCAGCAACTCACCACCGGTATCGTCCAGATAGGTTTTACCGCTATCCGGATTCTTGTTGATTTCGTTGATGAGCGAACCGGCAAACCCGCCGCCGTCGCTACCCAGTTGGGTGCCGGGCAACACACCGCTCTTCGCCGCCAGGACAAAATTGGAATCTGCAGCGATTTCGGAAATAGTGCCGGAGAAGACTTCAGAAGAGCCCGCCAGCAGATCTGAATACACGTAATGTTCGACGCCATTGGTATAGGCATCGTTGGTATCGTCAGCGATGAACAACCCGGTGCGGGGTTGCGGATAGGTCGCACCCGGCCCTGCGGTGGTGTCGTTTTCGAGCGCGTTACCCAAGCCCTGTTCCAGTCGCATTGGGTCGACATTGGACCACGCGCCCAGCAACGCGCCGGTCTGCGTGTCCGACTGGAATTGGGAAACCGCCGTGTAGTACACGCTTTGTGCAGCAGCACGCTCACCGCTTGAAGGCGTTGATCCGGCCGGCTTGGTCGGCAACAGGAAACGGCGTTCACTGACCGGCAAGCCCACCTCATGAGTGGTTACATTCGTGACATCGTGGTTTGGCGTCTTGACCTCGGCCACCACACGAACGCGCTCGTTCTGACCCGCGCCACGAGTCAGAATATTGCCGTCGGCAAAGTCGCCCCAGTAGATATAACGGTTGTTATCCGGATCGCTGACCGGCGTAGTATCACCCGGGGCACGTGTATCGTCACGCAGCAATTGCTGATCAGAAGTGGCAAGTGTTTGCCAGGCCCCGGTGCCATCCTGATATTCGCGGATCCAGTGCAGATAAACCTGACGGTTGGAATCGGCACCGATGTCGTCAACTTCAACCACCGCATGCACCGTGGCACCTGCCGTGAGGACATCTCCCTGCAACGGTCCTAATACGCTGATCTTGGGCGCAACTGTATCCGCCACAGTACCGATGCGCACCTCCTGGGTCTGGGTCGCATGTCCAGCGACATCATAAGCAGTCGCCTGCACCACGAAGCCGCTGGCACCCTGCGGTGGCGTGATCACCGCCTTATAGATGTCTTCCTGATTCGCGGAGCCGGTCTGCTTGGAAAGACTGTCGTATACGGTGGTGACCGGCGTCCCGTTCACCGAGAACACGACTCTATCGATGCCGTCCGGCCCCAGGTCATCGTCTGCCTGTACCCAGACTTCCAGATCCTGGCCGTCGATAATCACGGACTGATCGTTATCGGGTTTGACGATCTTGGCGGTCGGCGGCTGATCTGGCACGACCGTGAGGTTCAGCGGTTCCGACAGCGTCGATACGTAACCATCCACGTCGGTGGCTTGTGCTTTGAAGCTCAACACGCTGCCGGCGCTACCGGGCGGCACGGTCAGATGGAACTGGAACGGCGCAGCATTATCGACACCGACGGATTTGTAGTCGTCGTCGCTCTTCGGATCGGTAGCCTGGAACAACCGCACGGAATCCACGCCGACTTCCGGATCGTGCGCCAGAACCTGCACGACGATGTCGCGGCCCTCGGTGATCTGACTTACGGCGCTGCCTAGACTATAGCCTTGTGAATCCAGAATCTGGATGCCATCCACACTCGGCGGCTGGTTGCGCACCAAGGTCACCGGCCGCGTGATGACGCTCTCGTTACCCGCGCCGTCGCGTGCGCGCACGGTCAACTGCATATTCAATTGGTTCACACCGGTCGCATTGGCGCCCAGATAATCCGATATCGCCTTCATGGCAATGCTGCCCGCATACGGTGCAGTCAACAGCGTCTGCTGGGCAACTACTTCGTCAGGTGTGAACTGGCCGTCACCATTCAGGTCGGCGGATAGCACAAAACTGACTGTGCTGACTGCTACGTTATCCGTCGCTTCGACTGAAAACGGTAACGAACGTTTCTCGACTACCGTGGTTCCACTGGCTGCCGGCTGTGTGACCGTGAGCGTCGGCGGCTGTGTATCTTTCTGCACATGTACATGCAGTGGCGTTGGTGTCGTTGCTACCCGCGGCGTACCAGAATAACGTTTTTCAACCGCGCTGGCAGTCAGCGAGATATCCTGACCGGCTTGACCATAAGGAATGTCGACCAGAAATTCGTACGGATAACTGGTATCTGTAAACACACGGTCACCACCGGCCAAACCGGATACTTGCAACACCACGCGATCAATGCCGACATCGTCATTCGCATTTACCTGCACCAGCATATGCTGGCCTTCAATCACGTCATCGCCATCCTTGGGCTGTGCGATAAGCACGCTGGGTGGCTGATCCTGAACGATTTGCAGGCTCAGGGTTTCGTCCGCGGTATGTTTGTCGAGATCACCATACGCAGCACCATAGGTGTCGATGGCTTCGGCATTCAGCGTCAGCAGATTGTTTGCAGCATTAGCTGAGTCGTACGCCGGCGCACTTACCTGGAAACTGTACGGCGGTTGCCGCAGAGCAAGATTAAATACCTGGTCGTTGGCGCTGCCGTGAGTTGCGATAAGCCGTACCGAATCGATACCCACATCATCGAACGCCTTGAGATTAACTGACAGCGGCGCACCTTCGACAATCTTGGCACCCTGGACCGGGGTGAGAAAATCCATGGTCGGACGCTGATCTATATGCACCGGGAAACTGACTTCCCTTTCGCTGGTATTACCCGCAGCATCGTAAGCCACAAGCTTGATCCAGATATCATACGGTTCGCTACCGGTCAGGCTGAGGTCGGTGAAGCGCGACATGATATCGGTCAGTTTGTCGACATGGACTGTTTGCAGATACTCGGGGGTATCGATATTGAGCGTCGTCACCGGATTGAAATCGCGCGAATCGATGGAATCTATGCTGCGAATCGGTGCGCCATACGGGGTGGTCACATAATCACCGCTGGCGGTCATCACGCCGTAAGCAGTCGATACTTCAAGCTTGGCAACCTTGACGTTGTCGTAGCCTTCAAACCCAAGCGTGAAGTCCGATGCTTCAGTTGGTCCGAAACCCGGATCCGGGCGAGTAATCGCCACTACCGGATTAATGGTGTCCTGCGCGACGTCGATGGTGATTTCGTGACGCCCGACCGAGCCATCAGCATCATGGACCACCGCTGTGAGCTTGAGCGGTTCTCCATACCGCACCAGCCCTGCAGGCACCGCGAGTATGAAACCTTCCTGTACAGCGTACGGACTGTCGGCACGACCATAACTGTTCGCCATGTCGACGCCGTAGGTCTTTTCGATATCGTCGTACATCGCGGCGAAACCCTGCTGGATCGCACCCGCGCCGCCGATATCACTGGTGCCGCGCAGCACCGCATTCGGATTGATCATCGCCAGCGGTACGCCGTCGGCATAGACCGTGACCGCATTGGCATCGAGCTGCCGGTCATCGGTCGCCACAACGCCAACCTTGATCTGGAACGTACCAGCCACCACTGTCTGGCCTTGAGCTGGCGACGTGATGCGAACATCAGGCGCCATATTACTGAGCGGGTGTACCAGGAAGCTGCGCACGGTCTTGTTGCCGTAGGTATCCGTCAGCACGATTTCGTACTGGGTATCTTCAGCCTGTTTGAAAACCAGCTCCGCACCGGCTTGCGCCATCAATATCTGCGGATTGGGGCAATCGCTGTGGAAAGTCTGACTGTATTCGACGATCCGGTTGCCTGCGTCGTCGATCCGATTGATAGTGTAGGAGGCAAGACCTGCGTCGTCGTCGAGTTGCGTATCCAGGCGGAAAGGTTCGCCGCTTCGTACCCAGAATTCGCCGTAGTTGAGTCGGTCAGCAGTGGTAATGACCGTTTTATAGACACCATTGAGCTTGTACGTAGAGAACTTGGTAACAGTGATCTGCGGAGGCGCGTTGGGCCCGATCGGATACGCTAACGTGCGGGTCGCCGTGGTGCCAGTATCGTCTACAGCAACGACACTCAAGTCCAATTCCCCGGTATCGAGATCGCGCGGCACATCGTAGGGGATCACGAAATCCTGTTGCCCGTAGATACCACCCACTTCACGCACAATGGTCCCGCTCCCATCCAGTAACTGGATGGAACGCAGACCGCCGGTATTGTCGGTGGCATGCAAGTGAAGCATGACACGTTGCACCGGAACAACTGTCGCACCGGTGAGTGGTGACTCCACAGTCAGCACCGGCGGCGTCTGATCCGGTGAAATGGTGAATGCAGCCAACGACGTTAAAGTGATCGGGCCGCGAGTATCCGAGAACCGATCTGCCGCATAACCCAACACGGACATGGCGCGCTGGTCATATCCGGTCGGGACATGGATTGCAAACGAACGGTCTACCAGGTTGTTGCCGGCCGTCGCTTCAGTTGGCGCAATCACATACCCAGTGGTATTGGCGCCCTGATAATCGTCCGCCAGCTCCACACTGAACTCGATCTGTTGGCCGATGCTGCGCTGATGACCGTTGACCGTATAGCCGGTGCTGTTATCGAGATCATGCGCATCGACACGGATAGACTTGACGTAGGTGTTGACGGACTGCCCCTGGCTGTCGGTAACCTGTGGCGTAATCAATACCACTGTGACGTCGTCGGTTAGCAGCGATGCCAGATCGACGCCTGCCGGATCGGTAATCGTGGTGTCGCTGACCAGGGCGGTACAGGTCTTGTTGCTATAGCGGCGCACCCGGTAGCTGACAGTCATACCAGCGCCAAAATCAATCCTGAATCGCCCAAGGTTTGCGGGGCGCGGATACACCTTGAGCTTGCCGCCGGCCGCGCTGATATATGGGGTGCCGCCGATGTTGATAGCGCTATCCTGGCCCGCCGCTTCCGGATAATCGAAACTGATATATGGAATCGGATTACTGGGATCACTTGCATCCACATTACCGATGGGATTTCTGCCGTGATCCATACCCAACCCGCGTAACGTCGTGTAAAGCGGGAAATACCGCATCAGATCATTGGAACTTTCATAATCATCGGCGATATGCAGTGTGCTATAGAGCAGACCACCCTGTACCAGCGTGCTGGCAGGATTGGCATCGATCAGACCAAGTACCGGAGCATTATCCGGCATTACCTGTACTACCTTGCTTTGCTTGCTCGGATTACCGGAAGTATCAGTGGCTTCCACCACGAAAGTGAACGATGCCCCGTTCGCCGGCAGCGGATCGAATTGCGATAGATCAATATTTATTTTGTCTGCTGTTACGCTCTTCTGATTCAGCCCGCTTTTCTGCACCAGCGGCGTATCGTCATGACCGAGCAGATAAACCTTGTACGAGGCAACACCCACATTGTCTGAAATGCTCACCGCTGCCTGCAGCGCCTGTCTATCGTAGACCGTCGCCGGCGGACTGCTGATCGAAATGCTTGGCGCTTCCGTATCGGCTTGTACCGTGAGATCCACTGCCGCGGAATCCGTGATATTTACGCCGTAATCGGTCGTACGCAGTTTGAATTTATATATCTTGCCTGCTTCGGCCACGAACGATTCAGGTAGCGTAACCCGCCCGCTGAAATCGACGTCATAGCGCTGAGCGACGATGGAAC
>JBOIBL010000235.1:0-11918 GCA_050739495.1 Gammaproteobacteria bacterium
GGTTAAACTGGTACGCCCCTGCTTCGATATTGGACGATGTGATGCAAAGGGTAATTCTGATACGGCATGCGGAAGCTGAAGAGGCTGTTAGCGACGACGATGCGTCGCGTCGGTTGACCGCGCGTGGACGTGAGCGGATGGCGCAAGCTGCGCGTGGCATGCGCGGACTTGCGGACGATGTTTCGATCATCGCGCATAGTCCTCTGATGCGGGCAGTAGAAACGGCTGCGATAATCGCACATGAATTCGTCGGGGTTCGTCGTCAAAGACTGGAGTTGCTGTTACCGGGAAGTGATCCGGCGCAGCTGTTGTCCTGGGTTGGAGGCAATGACGGTACTGCAGTGCTGGTGGGGCATGAGCCCTTACTTTCATCGTGGATCGGTTACGCGGTGAGTGGCACGCCGAGATCAATCGTCCACATGAAAAAGTCAGCCGCGTGCCTGTTGGAGATACCGCCGAACGCAGCCGCAGGTCAGGCCAGCATCCTGTGGCTGATGACCTGGAGACAACTGGCGAGTCTGTCCCGCACGACTGGTACCTAGACCGAGGGCGGCGAATTGTACGGCAAAGAATCCATGTATATTTCCGGTGACCAACATAAGTCCGGTTCGCTGTTCATTATCATGTGAGTTCATGTCTGCTGAGGTTATACGATGCGCGGAGCATTTCTTGATTTCCAGACTGTGAGTTTCGAGGGCGATGTGAACCCAGCGCCGTTACAGGCGGTAATGGACGAGTTGCAACTCTGGCCGACGACCAGCGCTGTTGAGCTGCGGGAGCACTGCGCTGACGCTGAAGTGCTGTTTTCCAATAAAGTGAAGCTGGATCGTGGACTGATCGAGTCGTTGCCAAATCTGAAGCTGATCTGCCTCGCCGCGACCGGAACCAACAATGTGGATTTATCGGCTGCCGGCGAACGGAGCGTGGCGGTCTGCAACGTGGTTTCATACTGCACTGCCGCCGTGGCACAGCATGTGTTCGCCTTGATCCTGAGTCTCAATCAGCATCTGGGTGAATACGGCGCGTTGCTGGCCAGCGGCGCGTGGAAACGTGCACCGCAATTCACCTTGCTGGATTACCCGATCCGTGAGTTGAGCGGTCGGGTGATGGGCATCGTGGGCTATGGCGAGCTGGGCAGTGCGGCGGCGAAGTTGGCGGAAGCGTTCGGTATGCGGGTCTTGATCGCGGCGCGTAATGAAGGTGACCGGCGGCCTGGTCGTATCCCGTTGTCGGAACTATTACCACAATGTGATGTGCTCTCGTTGCACTGTCCGCTGACATCTGAAAATCGCGGACTGATCGGTAAAGCACAACTCGCGCGTATGAAGCCCGATGCGTTACTGATCAATACCGCACGTGGCGCGCTGGTCGATGAGCACGCATTGGCTGATTCGCTCAAAGCTGGCCAACTCGGCGGAGCGGGGATCGACGTGTTATCGGAGGAACCACCGGTGCATGGCAATCCGCTGCTGGAGCCGGGCATTCCGAATCTGATTGTGACGCCGCACGTCGCTTGGGCGACGCGCGAAGCGCGGCAGCGGGTAATCGATGAGATGGCAAAGAATATTGAAGCGTTCATAAAGGGGGAGAAGAGGAATCGGGTGGTGTAGGATTGTGCGGCCTCAGGCCGCGTTCACACTTGTTTCAACTTTCCCGCAACGTCTCTACCGGCGGCGCATCCAGCACCCTGCGGGTTGCCAGCACGCCACTGATGGCGACGATCAAAGTGCCAGCGGTGATGCCGAATACCCAGATTCGCCAATCGCCGTGATAGGGCAGATTGAAGACCCGATCTGCCAGCAACCATGCGATCCCGCTGGCGGCGAGCGCACCGAGCAGGCCGGCGGCGAAGCCGAGCGCGGCATATTCGGCGGCAGTCGCCGAGCGCAACAACTGCCGCGAAGCCCCCAGCGCGCGCAATACTGCGGCCTCGAAACGGCGTTCGTCACGGGTGGCCTGTACGGCGGCCAGCAACACCACGATGCCGGCACCCAGTGTGAACAGAAATACATATTCCACTGCCAGCGAAGCCTGATCCATGAGATGGCGAACCTGCTGCATGATGGCATCGACATTGAAAATGGTAAGCGCGGGTAGTTTTCGTACCAGTTCCACCAGGATGTTGACTTTGTCAGGCGGCAGATAGGTGCTGGTAATCCAGGTGGATGGATAGTTCCGCAATGCACCCGGCGAGAGTTCGATGAAGAAATTGGGTTGGAAGGAGTCCCAGCGCACCTTGCGCAAGCTGGCAACCTTGGCGGTGATCAGATCGCCCGCAACATTGAAGGTGAGCATATCGCCCAACTTCAATCCCAGATCTTTGGCATAGTCGGCTTCGATCGATGCAAGCGACTGCTGTGCTTCACTGGCGTTCCACCAGTGCCCAGCGGTGATGGTATTCGCGGCCGGCAGCTTTGCCGACCAACTCAGGTTGGCTTCGCGGTCACGCATGCGCCGCGCCCGTTCTCCCTGAACCTGTACATCCTTGATCGGCGTACCGTTGATCGCGGTGAGGCGCGCACGCAACATCGGGTAAAGTACAGGCGCGATGAGACCGTGATCGGTAAAGAAGTGCGTGACCGTGTCGCGCTGATCCGGTTGAATGTTGATGATGAACTGGTTGGGTGCATCGTCCGGCAGGGTGGTACGCCAGCTGGTGAGCAAGTCGCCGCGGACGATGGCGAGCAACAGCAACACCATGATGCCGATCCCGAACGCCACCATCTGTACCACGGCATCGCGGCGATGCCGGTTGAGATTGGCAAGACCATAGCGCCAGCCGGCGCCCGCGCCGTGACGCAGGTTTTTCAGTGCGAACAACAATGACAATCCGCCTGCAGCCAGCATCAGGATCGTCAAGGCCAACCCACCCAGCACATAGAACGCAAGGGTGAATGTCTGCACTTGCCACAGTGTCAGTGCGAAACAGGCGATGATCGCGAGTCCGTAAACCAGCCAGCCGCGTAACGGTGGTGGAGTAAGATCGCGCCGTAATACCCGCGCCGGCGGTGTGTCACCCAGGCGCATCAACGGGGGTAATGCGAAACCAACCAGCAATACCAGTCCGATGCCGATGGCCGAGAACGCGGGGGTGAGTGGGGGAGCCGGCAAATGCGCCGGTAACAGCCCCTTCAAAAGTGTGACCAGGCCGAATTGCGCCAGATAACCGATCATGACGCCGGCGATTCCGGCAGCGATGCCCAGCCACAACAATTCCAGCAACAAGACATTCTGTACCCGGCGCCGGCTCAGTCCCAGACATTTGAGTACCGCCGCGGCATCCGTGTAGCGCGTCGCATAGCGTCTTGCCGACAATACCACCGCGATTGCAGAGATCAGCACACTTACCAGTGCAGCGAGCGACAGGAAACGCTGGGAGCGATCGATTGCATTGACCATCTCGGGCCGGCCGTCGCGCGCATCCCGCAGATGGATACCGGCGGGTAAGGCATCCTTCCAGCGCTTCTCAAGCTTGCTGATCACATCTGGCGTGCCGGCGACCAGCAGTTTGTAGCTGACGCGCGAGTTGGCGTTCACCAGCCCGCTGGCGGGGATATCGGCGATGTTGAGTACCACTTTCGGCGCCAGCGCGGAAAAACCGAAGCCGCCATCCGGAAGATAGGCGATGTTGGCGCTGATATGTTCGGCGAGTTTGCCGATCTGTACGGTATCTCCGGTCTTGAGATCGAGGCTGGCGAATATCCGCGGTTCGGCCCAGATATGTCCGGATGTGGGAATGCCGGTGGCCACGTGGTCTGGGCCGAACGGTTGATCGCTGATCCGTGCCTGACCACGCAAGGGATAACCGTCGCTGACGGCATGGATTTCAACCAACAGCGTCTGGTCACCGCGTACCACGACGGTCGGAAAATCCATCACCTGCGTAGTGTTGGCACCCGCCGCAGTCGCGGTTTGCGTGTACGAAGCCGGAATCGGTTCGCCGGAATCCAAAACCAGATCCGCCGCCAGACTTTCGCCAGCTTGCTCCATTACGGCGGTCTGCACACGAGCGGTGAAGAAGCCCACGGCACTGACAGCGGCCAGGGCCAGCGCGAGTGCGATCGCCATCACGGTGAGATCGCCGCTCTTCCAGCCGCGACGGAACTGGCGCAACGAGAGTCGCAACAGCGTCATGCGGCTTGCTCCAGACGGCCGGCATGCAGTGAAAGCGTGCGATCGCAGCGTGCCGCCAATTCCACGTCATGGGTAACCAGCACCAGCGTGGAATGACGTTCGCTGTTCAATTTGAACAGCAGGTCGATGATGATGTGGCCAGTGGCTGCATCCAGATTGCCGGTGGGCTCGTCCGCGAACAGCAGTCCGGGTTCGGTGGCGTAGGCGCGTGCGATTGCTACCCGCTGTTGTTCACCGCCGGAAAGTTTCTGCGGATAGTAACCGGTACGTCCCGCCAGGCCGACGGAAGTGAGGACCGCGCGCGCGGATTTTTCCGGGGTGGGGTCATCCACCAGTTCCAGCGGTAGCATCACATTTTCCAACGCGGTGAGTCCGGGCAGCAGATGGAAGGACTGGAACACGAAGCCGATCTCGCGCGCGCGTCGCGCCGCGCGTGCATCTTCGTCCAGCGCGCTGAATTCGACGCCATCCAGCCAGACGCTGCCGCGCGTGGGCACGTCGAGCCCCGCCAGCAAACCCAGCAGTGTGGTCTTGCCCGAACCGGACGGCCCGATGATCGCGACGGATTCACCCTTGCTGATGCTGAGCGAGACATCCTCGAGGATGGTCAGCACGCCATCCGGACTGTTAACCTGTTTGCAGAGCTTGTCGGCACGCAGTAACTCGTCGCGAGAGAGGTTGTTGGACATGTTGAAACGCATCCTGTTCTGGTTGCTGTTGTGCGCCACGTCACCGGCATTCGCTGCACCTGCAGGCATCCTGGTGATGGGCGACAGTCTGAGTGCGGCCTATGGCCTCGAAGCCGATCAGGGCTGGGTGAGTCTGCTCAATCAACGACTCAAGGCACGTGGCTATGACTATACCGTGATTAACGCCAGCATCAGCGGCGAAACCACAGCCGGCGGCCTGACCCGATTGCCACAAGCGCTTGGACAACACCGACCGGCAGTCGTCATCCTGGAACTCGGTGCCAACGATGGCTTGCGCGGTCTGCCGACCGGACTCATGCAACAGAACTTGGGACGCATGATCACACTTTCAAGCAAAGCGGGCGCGAAAGTGCTGCTGGTAGGAATCCTTTTACCGCCCAATTACGGGCCGCAATATACGCAAGCATTCAGCGCCGTCTATCCGGCGCTTGCCGGCCGCTACCGGGTTCCGTTGGTCCCGTTTCTTCTCAATGGCGTGGCACAAGACCGCAGCAAGATGCAGGCCGATGGCCTGCATCCCAAAGCGGAAGCAGAACCCCGGGTGCTGGAAAACGTCTGGTCGAAGCTGGTGCCGTTACTGGACAAACCCGCGCCCCCCGGACACTGAGCATCCTCCTGTAAACTACGCGGCTTCGTAACTCTACTTGCCGCACCGTCTCAATGAAAAATCAGCTGCTGAGTCTCACGATCTACGCGCTCGGTATCCTGTTCTGTGTCACCCCCTGGGCCTCGCCCGGGTTGGCGCTGGCACTGGGTCTCGGGTTCGCACTCACACTCGATAATCCGTATCGGGTCCGTGGTGCCAGGCTGGCAAAATACCTGTTGCAAGCCAGCGTGGTGTTGCTGGGTTTCGGCATGAGCCTCGGCGTAGTACTGCGAGCCGGCGCGAGCGGACTGCTGTTCGCTGCCGGAACCATCATCACTACTTTCATACTGGGCTGGCTCTTGGCAAGGCTGCTGAAGATCAATCCCAAGACTTCGTTGCTGATTTCCGCCGGCACCGCGATCTGTGGCGGTTCCGCCATCGCGGCGGTCGGCTCGGCAGTGGATGCGGATCATGGCGAGATGTCGGTCGCCATGGGAGCGGTGTTCATGCTCAATGCGGTCGCGCTGTATCTGTTTCCGGTACTGGGGCACCTGCTGGGGCTGACGCAGAATCAATTCGGAACCTGGGCCGGGGTTGCGATCCATGACATCTCGTCGGTGGTAGGTGCGGCGGCCGAATATGGCAACGGCGCCCTGCATACCGCGACAGTGGTGAAACTGTCGCGTGCGTTATGGATCGTGCCGGTGTCGCTGGGGGCAGCAATGCTGTTCCGGCGCGATCATGCCGATGATGTAATACCCACCGGCAAACGCAGAATCAACCTGCCCTGGTTCATCGGTTTGTTCCTGTTGGCTGCAGTTGCGAGCAGTTTTGTGCCTGGCATCGCACAGTGGACGGCGCTGTTGTCGCACTTGGCAAAGATCGGACTCACTATCACCTTGTTTTTCATCGGTGCGAGTCTGTCGCGCGGCGCGCTCAAAGCCGTGGGCTACAAACCGCTGTTACAAGGCGTCTTGTTGTGGGTGTTTATCAGCAGTGTGTCACTGATGACGATCCTGTTCGCGGTGCATTAGGTCCGTGACAGTTCCGCCATCACCCAATCCATGACCCGCAACATGCGCGGCGACAGCAATGGCAGCGACGCGGCGTGAGCCAACCAGCGGTATTCCATGTGTTCGCGTATGCCGGTGACCGGATTGGCGGCCATGATGACTTTTTCCTGTCTGCTGCGTGCCAGGTAATAGCGCGCTACTTTGCCGCGGTTGTAGGGTGGGGTTTCGCAATAATGTTCGCCCCACGCGAAATCCAGATCGTCGATGCCGGTCTCTTCCCGGACCTCGCGGATCGCGGCCTGTAGCGGGGTCTCGCCCGGTTCCACCGCTCCCTTGGGGAAATCCCAGTAGCGCCAGGCGCGTAACAACAGGAATAGCGGACCGGTCGGCGTTTCGCGCAGCACGGCGACGCCAGCAGAGAGGCGGGGATGGATAGCCATGATTCAGAGTATATAGCCGGACTCCGGAATGGAACGGCAGGTGACAGGAAATTAGCGACAGGTGTGCCCTGTTGAGTCGCACTCTAAGCAGACGAATGGATAGAATGGCCGCATGAAAAACCTGCTCGCCATCCGCCATGTCCCGTTCGAGGATCTGGGTTCGTTTGAAACCTGTCTGGATAATGCCGGTTACCGGATACGGTATGTGGACGCACCCACCGCTGATTTCGACGCCGTCACCAAACAGCATTGGGATTTGCTGGTGGTGTTGGGTGGTCCGATCAGCAGCAATGACACCGGGCATTTCCCGTTTTTGGGTTCCGAATTGCGGCTGATCGAATCACGTCTCAAGGCTGAGGCACCCTTGTTGGGTATCTGCCTCGGCAGCCAGCTGCTTGCCAGAGCGCTGGGGGCGAAGGTGTACCGCGCACCACATACCGAGATCGGATGGCGCGCACTGACCCTGACCGAGTCGGGAAATAACTCCCCACTGAAACACCTGACTGCGCCGGTCTTCCACTGGCATGGTGAGACCTTTGACATCCCTGCCGGCGCACTGCATCTGGCGAGTACACCGTCATGCCCGAACCAGGCGTTCGGCCTGGGTACGACGACACTTGCGGTCCAGTTTCACCCGGAAGTCACCGCGCGTGGTCTGGAGCAGTGGTACGTCGGGAATGTCGGGGAATTGCAGTCCCTTGAACTTTCTCCCGCGATCATGCGCCAGCAAGCGCAACAACATGCCGCCACGATGGCGCACCAGGCAAAGCTGTTCTTGACTACGTGGCTGGCCGGTTTGCCAGATTGAGGTTCAGATCCTGCGCGACAGCTTTTGCACCCGTGGCACGTCCTGCAGCCAGATGCATTTCACAATGAATGTACCGATTCGATGTTTATTCAGCGCGCGGTGAACTTCCTGGTCGGTATGCGTAGAGTCGAGCGCGATTATCGTGTGTACCGATTCCTTGTTGCGCAACATGTATTCCACTTCAATGAGTTCCTTGCCATCGTTGTGCGGAAACCGGATCTCGTATTCGCGCGACGGGGTGTCGCCATGCGCTTCAGGTGGCGGACGCAGATCGAGATAACGGAAGAACGGCGAGGACAGCACCACCGTACGCCCGGTGTAATTCCGTAATTCAAGATAAATCATCAGCCGGAACTTGTTGCGATCGCTACGCACCATCCGGGCATGAAAATTCAGGTTACGGATCCGGCGACGGGGGAAATAAATGATCTTCAAGCCGATGATAAACGAGGCTGCCAGGATGATCACCTGTGCCGCTGCCCATACACCATGGTCGTTGGCCCATTTGAGCAGGGTGAAGAAGCTGCCTCCCCTCTGGATCATGAGCTGCAGGTAGTCCATATATCCCCATCTGTCATTGAGCAACGGTCGAGTTTATCTGCAAGACATCAAATCAACGTAGAACCACGTCTCATTTAAGCCTGGGCCCAGCGGTCTCAGGCGCGGAACTCGACACTGGTTTCGATGTTGATTTCAGTCTTGAGACTGTTGGCGATAAAACATTGCCGATGGGCCAGTTCGACCATGCGTTCAACCTGTTCATGATCTCCCTCACCGGCAATCACGATGTGTGGCCGCAGCACGATGCGCGTGATTCGTACCGGTTTATCGTCTTCCGGCATAATGCCCTCCGCCTGGTCGCGGTATTCAACCACATCGACACGTTTGCGCGCCGCTATCGCCAGGAATGACAGCATCTGACAGGAGGCGGCAGCCATCACCAATAGTTGTTCCGGATTCAGCAGCGTCGGATCGCCACGGAACGCGGGGTCGGAGGAGGCGCGCACAACCTTTTCCGCCGGAGACGCAGACAGGGTATGAGTACGTGTGTACTCTTCGTAACCTGCACCGGTCGAGCCGGTCCAGTCGCAGAGCGCGTGATAGCGATGAATTGGGGCATTATTCATGTTGGTTTGTTATCTGAAGTAGAATTTGCGCATCAGCCAGAAATAGAGGGGGTAAGGCAGACAGCGCATGATTTTCAGCGGGATCACCATCCGTCGAGGGAACGCGATTTCGAATTTCTGTTTGAGGATGCCGCGATACAGGATATCCGCGGCATCATTTACCTGCATCAGGAACGGCATCGGGAAATTGTTGTCGGCCGTCATCGGGGTATCCACAAATCCCGGGTTGCAAACCGAGATGCTGATGCCTTTCCGTTCCAGTTCGAAGCGCAGGGACTCGGCCAGGTTGATGAGTGCGGCCTTGGTAGGACCGTAAGCCGCGGCACGTGGTACGCCGCGATAGCCGGCAACACTCGCCACAATCACGATGTGCCCGGTGCGACGCTGAAGAAACCCCGGCAGGATCGCATCGATACCGTTGACGGTACCGAGGTAGTTTATCTGCATATGCCTGGCAGATATATCTGCATCGAATTCGTCGAGCTTCACAAATTGACCGATGCCGGCATTCAGCACCACCAAGGTGAGCGGACCGAGTTCCGCTTCGATACGTGCCGCGGTCGTGCGTACTGCTTGCAGGTCCGCAACATCCAGCGGATAGGCATGGAGGCGGGCTGGATCCAGGCCAACGGTTTCTGCAAGAGGGCCGGGGCGGCGACCGGACATCGCGACCGTCCAGCCGGTTGCCGCCAGACGCAGGGCCAGGTTCCGGCCGATGCCGGTGCCTCCGCCGGTGATCCAGGCCACGCGTGAAGCTGGTTGCTGCATAATTCGGATACCTCGGGAATACAGGGTGCGATTCTAGCGCGATTGGCATGAGTGTTTCCCGCTTGCCGTACCTCGCCGCCTGCTATACCTTGTGCCCTCCCGCGCATTGAATCCAGATCGTGAAGTTTGTTATCGGCAAAGGATCTCATGGATAAAATCTGGCTGAAAGAATACCCGCAGGGCGTCTCCCCCGAGATCGATATCGGTATCTACTCTTCCATCAAAGCCGTCCTGGAAGAAAGCTGTGTGAAATTCGCCGGTCTGCCGGCGTTCTCAAACATGGGTGCCACACTCAGTTATGCCCAGATCGAGGAACAGAGCCGTCATTTCGCCGCCTATCTGCAAAAGATCGCCGGTCTGAAGCAGGGCGACCGGGTCGCGTTGATGATGCCGAACCTGCTGCAATATCCGGTGGCTCTGTTCGGTATCCTGAGAGCAGGAATGGTGGCGGTAAACGTCAATCCGCTCTATACCGCACATGAACTCGAATACCAGCTCAGGGATTCCGGTGCCAAGGCGATCGTGATCCTGGAGAATTTTGCGACCACCTTGCAGCAGGTACTGGATAACACGGATGTAAAAACCGTGGTCGTCACCGGCATCGGCGATCTGCTTGGGTTTCCGAAACGCCCGCTGGTGAATTTTGTAGTTCGCCGTGTCAAGAAGATGGTGCCGGCGTGGCAAATCAGAGGGGCATTGAGGTTTCGTGAGGTGCTGACGCGAGGTGCCCGTTTGCAGATGGAAGAAGTTACCCTTGGTCACGAAGACATCGCATTCCTGCAATACACCGGCGGTACCACCGGGGTATCGAAAGGTGCCGTGCTGACGCATGGCAATATGGTGGCCAACATACTGCAGGCATCCGACTGGTTGGGTTCTTCGCTGGAACGACAACAGGAAGTGGTGATAACGGCTTTGCCGCTGTACCACATCTTTTCGCTGACCGCGAACTGCATGGTGTTCATCACGCTCGGCGGCAGCAATATTCTCATTACCAACCCGCGTGACATGGCTGATTTTTGCAAGACTCTGCACAAGTATCCCTTCAGCGTTATCACCGGCGTCAATACCTTGTTTAACGGATTGCTGCATGCGCCCGGGTTCGAAAAACTGGATTTCTCCCACCTGAAACTGGCACTGGGTGGCGGTATGGCAGTGCAGCGTGCCGTGGCCGAACACTGGAAGAAGGTCACCGGAGTACCGATCATCGAAGCCTATGGTCTGACGGAGACATCGCCCGCAGCGTGTATCAACCCGCTCGACATGAAAGACTACAACGGCAGTATCGGATTACCGATTCCCTCGACCGAGGTAAGCATCCGTGATGACAGTGGCAAGGAACTGCCGGTGGGTGAGGTGGGCGAGATTTGCATCAAGGGGCCGCAGGTGATGCGCGGTTACTGGAACCGGCCGGATGAAACCGCCAAGGTGCTGTCGGCGGACGGTTGGTTGCGCACCGGCGACATGGGTCGGTTCGATGAACGCGGTTACGTCTATATCGTAGACCGCAAGAAGGACATGATCCTGGTATCGGGCTTCAATGTGTATCCGAACGAGGTCGAAGACGTCGCGATGATGCATCCGGGGGTGCGGGAATGTGCCGCCATCGGCGTGCCGAGCGAGCATTCCGGCGAAGTCGTGAAGCTGTTCGTGGTGCGCAAGGATCCGGCATTGACCGCCGAGGAACTCATCGCCCACTGTCACAAGTATCTGACCGGCTACAAAGTGCCGAAGTTTGTGGAATTCCGTGATGAATTGCCGAAGTCGAATGTGGGGAAGATTTTGCGGCGTGAGTTACGGGATGAGGATGTAAAGAAATCAGCCTGATAGAAACGTTTTTGCAATGGCCGGCTGAGCGAGATGGAAACCCGGTTTCAGCGGTGATACGCCGGACTTAATTCCTGTACTGCTGCCATCATCGCTGCGACATGTTCCGGTTTCACATCCGGCGTAATGCCGTGACCCAGGTTGAACACGTGACCGCTGCCCGGTCCGAAACTTTCCAGCACCTTTGCTACTTGTTCCCGGATATGTTCCGGCGAGGCATGCAGCACGGCGGGATCGAGATTTCCCTGTAACGCGACTTTGTTGCCGACGCGTCGGCGCGCATCGCCGATATCCTGAGTCCAGTCGATACCAAGCGCGTCTGCGCCCGATCCAGCCATCGCTTCCAGCCAGCCACCGCCGCCTTTGGTGAAAAGGATGACCGGTACCCGGCGGTTTTCCCGTTCGCGGGTGAGGCCGCTGATGACGCGGGTCATGTAGCGCAAGGACAATTCGCGGTAAGCCGCTGCGGAGAGCGTACCGCCCCAGGTGTCGAACAGCATTACCG
>JBOIBL010000236.1:0-7320 GCA_050739495.1 Gammaproteobacteria bacterium
TGAGAAGAAACCTCTCAATCACTTTCTGCCCGGTACTTCGGTGCTGTCTTTCGGTACTGCCGGCTGCAACCTGGCTTGCAAATTCTGTCAGAACTGGGACATGTCCAAGTCGCGTGAGATGGATCGTCTTATGGACCGGGCCACGCCGGAGATCCTGGCACAGACTGCGAAATCGCTGGGTTGTGCGAGCCTGGCCTATACTTACAACGATCCGGTGATCTTCATGGAATACGCGATGGATGTGGCCGACGCTGCGCGTGCGCTCGGTATCCGTTCCATTGCGGTCACGGCCGGGTACATGGAAGACGCACCACGCCGTGAATTCTATTCGCACATGGATGCCGCGAACGTGGACCTGAAGGCATTCACGGAACGTTTCTATCACAAGATATGTGGTGGGCATCTGCAACCCGTGCTGGATACCTTGCTGTATCTGAAACACGAGACACGGGTCTGGTTCGAGATCACGACGCTGTTGATACCGGGGGAAAATGACTCGGACAGTGAGCTCGAGGCGTTGACGCGCTGGGTTGCAGATGAGTTAGGTCCTGATGTGCCGTTGCATTTCACTGCCTTTCACCCCGACTGGAAGATGACCGACAAACCACCTACGCCACCGCCGACTTTGACCCGGGCGCGGGAAATCGCGGTCGCCAATGGCTTGCGGTACTGTTACACCGGCAATGTGCACGACAGCATCGGCGGCAGTACCTGGTGCCACCGATGCGGGACACTGCTGATTGAGCGTGACTGGTACGAGTTGGGAGCATGGAATGTCACGGCAACAGGCGCCTGTATGCGTTGTGGGACGCAATTGCCAGGAGTCTTCGCAGGATCGGCAGGTAACTGGGGAAGAAAACGTTTGCCGGTAAGATTGACCGATAGTACTGCCAGCAGAATCTGATTCGGTACTTTACAATCCGGTCGGCGCACCTGTTACCATTAATCTGAAGCAGTCTGCTGCAATAAAGGGTTAGCAACCGGCATGCACATCGAAAACCAGAAGTTCTATCATATCCACAAACACAACTCACCGAAGTGGTTCGAAGGTGCCAAGTTCAGCTTTGGTCAGGAACCGAACAATTCCTGGCGGGCTTTCGAGGTGGCGCGCCGCGGGATTACCAACCCCGGGACCAACGAAGTCTATACTGTGGACCTGGTCGCGTTCCGTGCCCTGGCCTCTTACCGAAAATCCGGCAAGAAGGATCCGCGCCTCAATTTCTATCATTACGATCCGGTCAAGACCCTGGCCGAGACGCTGGACAGCCTGTTTCTGGCGACGCGCGTGGTCAAGGAACTGATCTATGAAGATATCAGACGGCAGATGTTTTCGACGCTTCCATCGCGTTCGACCTGCGTGTGGCTGATACCGGACAGCGAAAAAGCGGTACGCTTCTGGCTCGACAATATGCGCGGTGACAACAAGAAGGTGTACCGGGTGAACGCCACCGGCGAATTGCATCGCGCCAGCCAGCAGACTGTCATGGGCGATACCATCTCCATAAGCGAGTGGCGCAAGCGCGCCCAGGATTACTGGAATGGAGCTGATACCGAATCTTATGACGATGAACTGATTCTGAACGGCGACATCGAGATTCTGGAAGAGATGCCACTCAGCAATTTCTGATCGTTAGACTTTATCCGAGCAGCAACGACATTACCCGTTTGAGCATTGTATAACCGCGTTGACTGTACGGCTGCCAGAATAATTGCCGCTTCAGAAAAGAGAGACGATCAGATACCACTACCTGCGGTGCAGTCATCTCCTCGAAGGCGAACTTCCCGTGCCCGCGACCCATACCGGAATCCTTGAAGCCGCCCCAAGGCGTCTCAGTGAGTCCATGCGAAAGCAGATGGTCGTTTATGGTCACCGCACCGGCATGGATATGGCGCGCGAGCCGGGCCGCCTGGCGTGTGTTTTTCGACCAGACCGAAGCGGTCAGGCCGTACTGTGAATCGTTGGCCAACCGGGTAGCTTCTTCATCATCGTGGAAACGCATCACACCCAATATCGGTCCGAAAGTTTCCTCGCGCATTACCGCCATCTTGTGATTCACGTCCGTCAATACCAATGGCGTAACGAAGTGCGCGCCGGACGTCGCGGGTGGAGCCGCTTTTGCAAAAATAGTGGCGCCTTGCGCCAGCGCCGCATCGACATGGCGGCGGATGGTTTCCACCTGGCGGTCGGTGCAGATCGCGCCAACGTCAACGTTGAAATCGGTGTCGCGACCCACCCGCAGGGTTTCGACCTTTCGCTTCAGCAGTCCCATGAAGGGTTCATAAACCGATTCGTGTACGTAGAGTCGTTCCACGCCGGCACAGGATTGCCCTGCATTGGAGAGTCCTGCCCAGATCGCGCCGTTGGCGGCGCGCTCCAGATCGGCATCAGCACACACGATCATGGCATCCTTGCCGCCGAGCTCCAGCGATACCGGTGTCAGGGTTTGAGCAGCCTTTGCCATCAGCAACTTGCCGACCTGCACCGAACCGGTGAAGAACAACTTGTCGACCCCGCCGGGTTCCAGAAACAGGTCGCCGCACAGCGGACCATCGATGTTGATGTGTGTGAAGACGTTTTCCGGTAATCCGGCGAGCTGAAACAATTCGGCCAACCGGACGCCGACCGGCAGAGTTTCGGGTGCAGTCTTGAACAGTACGGTATTGCCGGCCAATAGCGCCGGTACGATCTCGTGCATGGGGATGCCGAGCGGGTAGTTCCATGGCGCGATGATGCCGACTACGCCCCATGGCACCCGGTACACAGTGCTGTGCTTGTTCAGGAACAGCAGCGAGCCTGCGCTAAGGTGCTCAGGCCTCAATGCGCGGCGCGCGTGTTTCTGGTACCAGCGGCTGCCAGCGACACTCGGCATGATCTCGGTGGCGAGCGCTTCGATGCGGGTTTTGCCGACGCAATCGGATATCAGCTGGGCGATCTCATCGGTCTGTTCGATGAGCAGGTGGCGCAGAAGTGTGATGTAGCGGCTGCGCTCGGCAAGCGGCAGAGCGAACCAGGCAGGTTGTGCATCGCGTGCCTTGCGGATGCAGTCGCGGACCTGTTCTGGCGTGAGTTCCGGGGTTTGCGCAACGATGTCGCCGGTCGCAGGATTGTAGGTCGGGGTCATGGCCGGTACCGATGCCGCTGGCGTACTCATACCGATCT
This sequence comes from Gammaproteobacteria bacterium, assembly GCA_050739495.1. Classification (GTDB taxonomy): domain Bacteria; phylum Pseudomonadota; class Gammaproteobacteria; order Natronospirales; family REEB76; genus DASSKW01. The sequence goes on from JBOIBL010000236.1 coordinate 3,161, forward strand.
CCTGATTTGACAGACCGTACCGTGATACCGATTCAGAAGACGAATTCCATGGCCTGCTTGATCACGTCAAATGCGACGATGGCACGATCACCCTTGCCACGGAACGGATAGACGTAGTGTATATAGTAGGGCGGGAACAGGATCAGATCGCCGGTTTTCGGATAGATCCGGCGCGTGAGGCTGATACCGTGGTGATGCGCGACCGGGTGCGGGCAGATGAATTCGATGCAACCTTCCGGTTCCGGCTTTTCCGGTACATCTATATAGTAAACGCCGCTGGCCAGATTGCCGGGCGTGGGGTGCATATGTGGCGCCTGCCAGTCGCCCTCTGACAGAATGTTGGCCCACGACACGATTCGGGTGCGTTTGGCATCGACATGCCCGTCATAAGCCTTGTCGAGATAACGACCGACCCCCGGAACGATAACCTGTTCGCGCAGCGACTGTACCGCGGATTCCGGTCGGTTCAGGAACATCATCTTCTTCGAGGTTTGATAACCGCCGTAGGTGGTGATGTTGCCGCTCAGCGCCTCGTTCTCCTGCTTGTCGTCGAGGTGCTGGTCACGCAGATCGCGGATCAGAGCAAACAGCTGACGATTGAGATCATCCAATCCGCTATGATGACTGACCATCACGGTGATCGGGAAATGGTCCTCGAATTCGGTCTGTGCGCTGATGCTCATGCTTTTTCCGCAGTCTGGCCAGCCAGGTATAACCAGGTCTCCACCACTGTGTCCGGGTTCAACGATACACTTTCGATGCCTTGATCCAGCAGCCAGCGGGCCAGGTCGGGGTGATCCGACGGACCCTGCCCGCAGATGCCGATATATTTCTTGTGTTTGCGACAAGCCTGTATCGCCATACCGAGCATGGCTTTGACAGCATCGTTGCGTTCATCGAAAAGATGCGCGATCACGCCGGAATCCCGATCCAGGCCGAGCGTGAGCTGGGTCATATCGTTGGAGCCGATCGAGAAGCCGTCGAAGTATTCGAGGAACTGTTCCGCGAGCAGAGCATTGGATGGCAGTTCGCACATCATGATCACCTTGAGACCGTTCTCGCCACGCTTCAGGCCGTTGGCAGCGAGTATCTCGATGACCTGGCGCGCTTCGTCGACGGTGCGGACGAACGGAATCATGACCTGCACATTGGTCAGTCCCATATCCTCGCGTACCTTGCGCAAGGCACGGCATTCAAGTTCGTAGCAATCGCGAAAACTTGGATCGATGTAGCGCGATGCACCACGGAAGCCGAGCATCGGATTTTCTTCATGCGGTTCGTATTGGCGACCACCGACGAGGTTGGCGTATTCGTTGGATTTGAAATCCGAAGTGCGCACGATTACCGGTTCCGGGGCAAACGCAGCAGCGATGGTGGCGATGCCTTCGGCCAGCCGGTCCACGTAGAAGTTCACCGGATCACTGTAACCTGCCATCCGTTCGCGAATGGCCTGTTTGATGTCCGCCGGTTGCTGTTCGAAGTTGAGCAGCGCCTTGGGATGCACGCCGATCATGCGGTTGATGATGAATTCAAGGCGCGCGAGTCCAACCCCCTTGTTGGGGATGCCGGCAAAATCGAAGGCCCGATCCGGATTGCCGACGTTCATCATGATCTTGAGCGGCGCCGGCGGCATCTTCTGCAGGTTGATCTCGCGGCGTTCGAATTCCAGTTGCCCCGCATAGATGTAGCCGGTGTCGCCTTCTGCGCAAGAGACGGTGACGGGTTGCTCATCCTTGATCTTGCGGGTGGCGTCACCGCAGCCGACTACCGCCGGGATACCGAGTTCGCGCGCGATGATGGCGGCATGACAAGTACGCCCACCGCGGTTGGTGACGATGGCCGCCGCGCGTTTCATGATCGGCTCCCAGTCGGGATCGGTCATGTCGGTGACCAGCACATCGCCCGGCTTGATGCGATTCATCTCCTTGATGGAGTCGATCACCTTGGCTTTGCCGGCGCCGATCTTCTGCCCGATGCTGCGGCCTTCTGCCAGCACCGCGGCACGCTGTTTGAGGTGATAGCGCTCGATACTCTGGGTGCGGCTCTTCACCGTCTCTGGGCGGGCCTGCAGGATGTAGAGTTTGCCGTCAGCGCCATCCTTGGCCCACTCGATATCCATGGGCCGCTGATAATGCTTTTCGATGATGACGGCCTGTTTTGCCAATGCGATTGCGTCTTCGTCCGAGATACAGAAGCGCTGGCGGGCTTCAGCATGGACGTCCTCGGTCTTGACGGATTTACCGTGACCGGTTTCCTCGCCGTAGATCATCATGATCGCCTTGCTGCCGAGGTTGCGGCGCACGATCGGATACTTGCCGGTTTCGAGCGCCGGCTTGTAGACATAGAACTCATCGGGATTGACGGCGCCCTGTACGACCGTCTCGCCCAATCCATATGAAGCCGTGATGAAGACGGCGCGATCGAAACCGGATTCTGTATCCAGCGTGAACATCACACCGGAGGCGCCCAGATCGCTGCGCGCCATGCGCTGGATGCCCGCGGATAACGCGACTTCCGCATGATCGAAGCCGTGATGGACGCGATAGGCGATCGCGCGGTCGTTGAACAGCGAGGCGAACACATCCTTGACTGCGTGCAGCACGTTGTCGATGCCACGCACGTTGAGGAAAGTCTCCTGCTGGCCCGCGAACGAGGCGTCCGGCAAGTCTTCGGCGGTTGCCGAGGAACGCACCGCCACCGATATCTCCTTGCCGGATTGCTTTACGAGTTCCGCATAAGCTTCACGGATCGACTGTTCGAGTGCCGGTGGGAACGGCACTTCGCCGATCCACTTGCGGATCTGCGCGCCGGTCCCGGCCAGCGCGACCACATCCTCTATGTCCAGGCTGGCCAGTTCACGGGTAATGCGTCCGGCAAGCTCCTCATGTCCGAGGAATTCACGGTAGGCATCGGCCGTGGTCGCGAAGCCACCCGGCACCGAGACCCCGAGCCGGGTCAGGTGACTGATCATCTCGCCCAACGAGGCATTCTTGCCGCCGACCTTGTCGACGTCGCCCATACCGAGATGCTCGAATCCGATTACGTAACGCTGATCCATGGTCCAGTCCTTGCAGGTGAGGAGGGTCTATCTAAAGGTATACTTGGGCACCATCATTTTATCCGCGCCATTATCTCAGATAGCACGAGTATGGAAAAACAAAGAACCGTATTCTTCGTCTCGGACCGCACCGGTATCACGGCAGAAGCCCTGGGCCGGAGCCTCATGAGCCAGTTCAACGGGGCAGGGGTCAGGCAGGTGACTTTGCCCTTTATCGCCAGCATTGACAAGGCGAATGAAGCCGTGGGAACTATCAATGCTGCAGGCACAGGGGATGGCGTCCGGCCCATCGTGTTCAGCACCATCGTGGATGACGACATGCGCGTCATTATCCAACGCAGCGATGCTCTGTATCTGGACTTTTTCGACACCTTCATCGGTCCGCTGGAGCGGGAGCTGGGCATGAAGTCCTCGCACACCGCCGGCCGGGCTCATGCCTCGGCGGACAATGCCGCCTATATCCAGCGTATCGATGCGGTCAATTTCGTGCTCGCCAATGACGACGGTATCACCACCAAGCATTATCCAGAAGCAGATGTGATTCTGGTCGGCGTGTCGCGTTCCGGCAAGACCCCGACTTGCCTGTACCTGGCGCTGCAGTTCGGCATCCATGCTGCCAATTACCCGCTCACCGACGAGGATCTGGCGCGTGGCCGTCTGCCGGATGTGTTGATGCCGTACCGCGCCAAACTTTATGGCCTCACGATCGAACCGCAACGGTTGCAGCAGATCCGTCATCAGCGACGGCCTGACAGCCGCTATGCGTCATCGGACCAGGTGAAATATGAGGTGCAGCAGGCGGAGGGGATATTTCACGCGGCAGGCGTGCCGCACATGAATACCACGCATCCGTCGATCGAGGAAATCGCGAGCATGATCCTGCATCAGACGGGGATCAAGCGGCGGTATTAAGGCCCGATGCGGCAGATTGCACTTACATTCATTCAAGTAATGCTATCGGGCTGGTGCAATCCCAATTTCTCTAGCTGCGCAATGCTGCGTGCCGCACGCGAGAGTTCCGCCAGCGCTTCTGATGCCGGCGCTGATTGCTTTGCGACATCCGGTTCATACCGTTCCAGATACACCCGCAAAGTCGCACCGT
>JBOIBL010000237.1:0-4616 GCA_050739495.1 Gammaproteobacteria bacterium
TAGGTCGCGTCGTCGGCCTTGATGCCGTTGGTCGAAGCGACGATCAGCGAATGAGCGAAGTCCCCGTAAGGCGCATTCAACTGCTTGTAGAGATCGCCGAGTTCCGTGAAGGACTCGCTGTCACGCCCTTCCGCAAGCCGATGCGAGAGGATCTGCGTGATCACGCGACCGTCGGGCTGGTAGTCGGGTGTCAAACCGACCAGCGCGTTCACCGTCGGAACGATATCGGTGTGATCGGTCCAGGTCCGGTCGTCGATACCATTATCGTGAACACCCGGGCCAACCACGCCGAGCCAGGTCTGCCCGATGCCATTGTCATAGTCACCATGGATCCAGGCGTAGCTGTCGTTCAGGCAGCCCTGGCTCTTGCCGGAGCATGGACTGTAGGTCTGGAAGTAAAAATCCGGCAGCGCGAACATGGTGAACGACATCGTCCGTTGCGGATCGGCGTTGATCATATGCAGGGCTTTCAACGTCGGTCCGTCAACCAGATAGCGCGCGACCGGTATCAGCTGCGTCGAATCCAGGTATGGATCGAACGCCTTCAGATTCGCAGCGGCGTGCTCGAAACTGCGCAACACCGGGTTAACGACGACATTGCCGCTCGCGTCTACGGCCTGCGGCTGTCCGTCAATGTAGAAACTCGGTGCCGAGTCGAACGACGTGTCATAGCCGGTGTTGTCGATCGTGCTGCCGAGTAGCCATGACAGGTTGTAGCCAACTTCGCCGACGAACGGACCGTTGGTGCCCGCGGGCGGCCAGACGGAAGGTCCGGTCCAGTTCGTCACGTCCTGTCCGCCATTGGTCAGATCGTACTGGCCATGCTGCGGATTGCGGGAAACAGTGTTGTACTGGCACGGCGTCATCACCCCGTCGCAGTTCTGGGCCTGCTCTCCGGCGTAATGATCGTTCTCGTCCGCCGTGAACACGAACAACGTGTTCTGCTTGTTGATCCCGTCCGCGGCCAATCGGTCGAAGAAGCTGGCGAATGCAGCGTCGTAATTCTTCAGCGCCGCAACGTAACCCGCTTCGCCGGGACCATAGGCCCCGCCGCCGGCATGATTGTCGTGAACGTCGGAAATGTAAGCGTACGTCACCCGAATACCGGCTTCCTGCATCTGGGCCACGTAGCCGAGCGTATTCGCCGCCGACATCCCGTCGAAGCCCGGGAAGCCCGGCTGACCGAACGCATCGGTGACCGGCGTGGTGCCGTAAACGTCGTTCACCGCCGGTGAACCGTTCGCGATCGCCGGGTTGACGTATTTCGCACCGAACAGCGCCTGGTAACCGTTATAACCACCCGGTTCCTGCGGCAGCAGGTCCGATTTCGCGTTCGCGCTGTTTGCACACAAGCTCGACGAACCTTTAGCACAGTGCACCGCGATGCCAACGAAATCGGTAGTCGCGAGCGCCGTAGCCGCCGAGCCGTACGGCGCGGTCTGCGAATCGAGTCCTTCCTGCCACTCCGGCGAGTAAGCGCCGAAGATGGTCGTCAGGTCGCCGGTGCGATCAATCGGATCCGCAGCAGGCACCCAGACTTCCACGGCGCGCGCATGCGCCTTGCTGAGCGGTGCAGTCAGATACAGGTAATAACCGGAGATGTGATCGATGGTCGCTGTTTCCTGGTCCACACCCTGGTCGATGAGAACCGTGTCACCGGCCTGGAAGCCGCTGGTGCTATATGGATCGATCCGCGTATCACCAACCTTGCTGGGGTAGTAGAGATCGCTCGGCCCGGCCTTGAAGGCACCGGCGTTCACGTTCTCGAGCACGGTGTTTGCAGCCGAGACGTTGCCGACGTCGCAACCGGCGCGCGTATAAGTCACCCACGGCGCGGGCGTGTTCTTGCCGTCCGTCGTGATCATGTTCGGGTTGTTGTCCACCGGCGAGGCGACGGGTGCCGTCCAGTATTTGAACGCCGAAGTGTAGGTCGAGGTCCCGGTTGACGGGTTGTAGTAATTGTAGGCGTTGGACACGTTGATCCCCATCCGGTCAGGGTAGAGTCCGGTCAGCGAGCTGGTGATGCCGCCCGCGGTGTGCGAGATAAGCACGGTGTATTGCTTGTTGAGAAGCGTGCCGTTGTCCTTCAGGAAGTTGTAGAGGTGCGGCATCTGCTCCAGATCGGATGGGACGTTCGGGTTGTCCCGTCTCAGATGCACGTTGTCGAACTGGATATAGATGACGTGCTGGATACGGCCATGCTCTGGATCCAGCTGACAGCTACCGGCATGGTGCCCCCATCCGCCATCGTGCGCGTGGACCGCGGTTCCTGCAGTGGCCAGCAGCCCCGCAGCCACAGTACCTAGCGTGCGAATAAATAAACGACGAGTCTTCATGAAAATCCCCTGTGTGTTTTTTGGAACCCACTGGAGATTAATCAGGAACCATGACATGCCTGTTCAATTTATATGAAGATTGAATTACCGGAATGTTAAAACCAGCGAAATCGAAAACGATATGTAACAACACACCGAAATGTAAATGTTGTTGAAGATCCTTTCAGCAATTTGTCATCATCGACACATGCCAGTGGCGATTTTTACGCCGAAGTTATGACAAGCAGAAGATATCCGGGGGCCTTCATTGCTCGCTATCCAGATGTGCCATCTGTGCCGCGTCGTAGCGGCTACCTGCCACCTGCTCCATCGGCACTGCGGCTTCGATGCGTTGCAAATCGTCCGCGTCGAGCTCGAAATCCAGGGCCCCCAGCGCTTCGGATAATTGTGACCGTTTACGTGCACCGATCAGCGGCACGATGTCCTCGCCCTGCGAATAGACCCAGGCGATCGCGAGCTGCGCCGGTGTGGCATTTTTGGCCTCGCCGATACGGCGTAACGCGTCCACCAACGCCAGGTTGCGTTGCAGGTTCTGACCCTGAAACCGCGGCATCCGTGCGGTGCGGATATCGCCCTTGCTGCCGGCACCGGGCACACGGCCACTCAACAATCCGCGTGACAGTACCCCATAGGCGGTGATCGAGATGCCGAGCTGCCGTACCGCCGGCAGGATCACCCGTTCGAGGCCGCGGCTCATCAATGAATACTCGATCTGCAGATCGGAAATCTGATGCACCTTGTTGGCACGCCGGATGGTATCCACGCCGACCTCGGACAAGCCGATATGACGTACATAACCTGCTTTCACCATCTCCGCGATCGCACCCACGGTCTCTTCGATGGGCACACCGGGATCCAGACGCGCCGGGCGATACAGATCGATGTAATCGGTGCCAAGCCGTTGCAGGGTGTAAGCCAGAAAATTCTTCAATGCCTCAGGCCGGCAATCCACGCCACCCCAGCTGTTATCCGGACCACGCAACGCTCCAAACTTCACGGAGATGAATGCCTGCTTGCGCTTGCCGCCCTCAAGCGCCTTGCGCAGCAGCCATTCGTTGTGACCCATGCCGTAGAAATCGCCCGTATCGAGCAGCGTGATACCGGCCTCGAGCGCGGCATGGATAGTGGCGATGCTTTCTGCTTCGTCCGCCGGACCATACATGCCCGACATGCTCATACAGCCGAGACCGGCTGCGGAAACCTTGGGGCCGTTTCTACCGAGCCTGACTGTCTGCATTTACGGCTCCCATTCCAAACGCCCGAACTTACCGAACAATTGTGCCAGCTGTGATTCTAATGTTAAACCGAAGCAGTTCAGCGTCTGGAACCCTGACGTTCGTGGGTAAAGACCTCGGTCAGCGGCACATCAAATACTTCCGCGATCCGGAACGCAACCTCCAGTGACGGCGAATAGCGGTTGTTCTCGATCGCGATGATCGTCTGCCGGGTAACGCCGACTGTTTTCGCGAGATCCGCCTGGGTCATCTCGCCATGTGCAAAGCGCAGGCTGCGGATGTTGTTGGTGATGTGGCTCTCGCCCATCTCAGACGCTCAACCGGTAATACACGAAGGTCGCGAAATAGCGCACGAACTCACCGGCAAACACCGCCATGAACGCATACTGCACCGCGAGCAGACCGGAAACCGTATTCATGAGCAGATAAGCCATCAGCACGAACAAGCCGACAAGCAACACGTAGTAAGCCAGCCGGCCTGCTTTCAGAACTACCATCCGGTCCCGCTCGTCCTGTCGCTCCTGGGCGTCCCGACGCCACAAAATGCCGATGATGATGTGATAGATGATCTGTAGCACTACCAGAAAGATCACCAAACCGATGATGTAGCCAATCAGCGCTGCGCCCTGAATCAGCGGTGGCACACCGGCATCGGGCGGCGCCTGCTCGGTGACTTGCAGCGCATGCGGAAGGAAAGTACAGACAAGCCGCCAGGGCGATGGCCAAGGCCGAGCCCAGGGCACTCATTTCACGGAATGACAGATTTTTCATGGCCGCCTCACCAGTAAGTTAAATATGTTGCACTCAAAGTACATAATTTTGTACTTCATGTCAACTATTTCTTACATCACTGCCAAGCATTAAATATCATGGGGCTACTACACGCACTCTATTTATTTTCTAAATCAATTAGTTACGAACCGACCACGGTGTCGCATTCGCTACGCTGACAGGGTTTCAAACGTGCGGCCTTCATGGCATTCGCGTACCACTCCAACTCGGTCAGAAACTTGTCGGCCCGCTTGAACCAGGCTTCGTCGGTCGG
>JBOIBL010000238.1:0-7050 GCA_050739495.1 Gammaproteobacteria bacterium
ATACCGGTCCCGCCTCCACCAGTACTTCATTGCACTCGCGTTGTGCCAGGCTGCGCAGCAATTCCGCGAGATCGACACGGCCGTCGCTGACAGGCAGCACCAGCACAGTTGCACCCGCTGAGGTGTACTGCCGATGGCGTCCGGTATCGGTCTCGAGTGTTGCAATGCAAACCTGCCCCGGACCCTTCAATAATTTTGCTGTGACAGAAATGCGCAATCTGGAATCGACCACGACCCGCAATGGCTGCCGCCAATCACCCGCTCCATCATCCAGACGCACAGTCAGTGCCGGATCATCGGCGATCACCGTGCCGCTGCCGGTCAGGATCGCCGAACTGCGCGCGCGCCAGCGGTGCGCATCTTCACGCGCCGCCGTACCGCTGATCCATTTGCTCACGCCATGTGCGAGTGCAGTGCGTCCATCCAGGCTCACAGCAAGTTTGCTTCTAACCCATGGCCGGTTGCGCGTCATGCGACTGATGAAACCCGGATTCAACGCTCGCGACTGCGTCTCCATCAACCCGCAGGCTGTTTCGATGCCAGCCGCTTCCAATTTCCCAATACCCTGACCCGCGACTTTCGGGTTCGGATCCTGCATGGCCGCGATCACGCGTGTAACGCCCGCCTCGACCAATGCGTCCGCGCACGGCGGCGTGCGTCCGCTATGGCTGCACGGTTCCAATGTTACGTAGATAGTGGCACCGCGAGCCAGTCCGCCGGCTTCGCGTAACGCATTAACCTCCGCGTGTGCTTCACCAGCTCTGCGATGGAAGCCACGTCCGACAATCTTGCCGCCTTTACTGATCACACATCCAACCCGCGGATTCGGATCGGTGGTGTAAAGACCCTGCTCGGCTAACCGCAGGGCTTCAGCCATGCAGGCATGATCGAATACACTGAAATCGTTTGTCATCCGCGGGCTTACTTCTTGTCGTCGTCCGGCAACAGCGGCATCTGCTCGCGTTTGAGTGCTTCACGCTCTGCATCTTCCATGAGTCTCTCGACCTCTTCCCGGAACTCGTTTGCGTCCTGGAAGCTGCGATACACCGATGCGAAACGCACATACGCGACCTCGTCGAGCTGCCGCAGTTCTTCCATCACCAGTTCGCCGACCTGCAGGGAGCGGACCTCACGTTCACCCGTGACTTGCAAGCGATGCACGATGCGCGCGATCGCCGCTTCCACGGCTTCAGTCCCCACCGGACGTTTTTCCAACGCCCGCATCATGCCGATACGCAGCTTGTGCTCGTCGAACGGCACCCGGGTACCGTCGTTCTTGACGATGCGCGGCATCACCAGTTCGGCAGTCTCGAACGTGGTGAAGCGTTCCCCGCACTTCTCGCATTCACGCCGCCGCCGCACCTGCGCGCCTTCGCCTGCGAGACGCGAGTCGATCACTTTGGTGTCTTCGTGATTACAGAACGGACAGTGCATTGTTTACGGATACCCGGTTAATCACGTCATTTGCCCGATGAATACACGGGAAATTTCCGGCACATCGTCAGCACCTTGCCCTTGATGTCCGCGATCTTCTTTTCATTGCCAAGGTCGTCGAGGATATCGGCGATCCAGCCGGCCAGTTCGCGAATCTCCGATTCCTTGAATCCGCGGGTAGTCGCCGCCGGCGTTCCGATACGCAGGCCGCTTGTGACCATCGGCGGGCGCGGATCGTTCGGCACCGCGTTCTTGTTCACGGTGATGTTGGCCTTGTGCAGCGCGGCGTCCGCATCCTTGCCGGTGATTCCCTTGTTGATCAGGTCCATCAGGAACAGATGATTGTCGGTGCCGCCGGATACGATATTGAAGCCGCGCTTGACCAGCGCATCGGCCATGGCGCGGGCATTGTCGAGCACCTGCTGCTGGTAGACCTTGAACTCTGGCTGCAGCGCTTCCAGGAACGCCACAGCTTTAGCCGCGATCACGTGCATCAACGGACCGCCCTGGGTACCGGGAAACACGGTCGAATTCAGTTTCTTCTCGATCTCTTCGTTGGCACGCGCCAGGATCAACCCGCCGCGCGGCCCGCGCAACGTCTTGTGCGTGGTTGTCGTCGTGATGTCCGCGATCTGCACCGGATCGGGATAGATGCCCACGGCGACCAGCCCGGCGACATGCGCCATGTCCACGAACAGGTAGGCACCGATCGAGTCGGCGATGTCGCGAAATTTCTGCCAGTCGATGCGACGCGAATACGCAGAGAACCCGGCCACGATCATCTTCGGCTTGTGTTCATCGGCAAGCTTCTGCACCTGGTCGTAATCGATCAAGCCGGTTTCGGTGTCGATGCCGTACTGCACCGCATTGAAGAACTTGCCGGAGAAATTCACTTTCGCGCCATGGGTGAGATGTCCGCCATGTGCAAGACTCATGCCGAGGATGGTATCGCCCGCTTTCAGGAGCGCGAGGTACACCGCGGCGTTGGCCTGCGAACCGGAATGCGGCTGCACATTTGCGTATGCGGCACCGAACAGTTTTTTTGCGCGTTCGATCGCGAGCCGTTCCGCCACGTCCACAAATTCACAACCGCCGTAATAGCGCTTGCCGGGATAGCCTTCCGCGTACTTGTTGGTCAGCACCGATCCCTGCGCTTCCAGCACCCGCGGACTGACGTAATTCTCGGAGGCGATCAGTTCGATGTTCTGTTCCTGGCGCTGCAACTCGGCACGCATGGCCTGGTCGAGTTCGGCATCGAAACCGGCAATGGTCATATCCTGGCTGAACATCAGCTCACTCCGCGGTGGTGGGGTTGTAGTGGGCAGGCAATTTTACCCCAGCATGGGGCTCGATCAGGCGCAACATCCGGAAATTCAAGGCAAAAAGACCTGAAAACGTCCGGATTCAGGTGTGCAAAAATGCCTCCACTACGCCATTCCATGCCAGCGCCAGATTGCGCCGGTTGTAACCGCCACCGCCCATCCCCACGATTCGGCCTTCGCAATACTGTTCCGCCAGCGCACACAAGCGTGCAGCTGCCTGCGCGTGCGCTGCAGGTGTATACCGCAAGTGAGTGATGGGATCGCCGGCGATGCTGTCGGCGCCGCATTGGAACAGGATGAACTCGGGCCGGTGTGCGGCGAGATGCTGCTCGACGCGCTGCCAGGCCGGTGCGAATTCCGTATCGCCGGCACCCGGGGGCATCGGGATATTGAGTTTGGTGCCGGCCGCCGCCGCTTTACCGGTCTCGTCGGCAGCGCCGGTGCCCGGATACAGGAAGCGGCCGTCTTCATGCAGGTCGGCAAAGATCAGTGCCGGGTCTGACTCAAAGGCATACATGACACCGTCGCCATGATGCGCATCAATGTCCACATAGGCGATACGTTTCAACCCGTGTTCGCGCCGCAGATATTCCACCGCGACACCGATGTCATTCAGCACACAGAAGCCGGCAGCGTGATCGCGACCTGCATGATGCAGCCCTGCGATGGGCACGAACGCCCGCCGCCAGTCCTGTTGCATGACGCCCGCCACCGCATTCAAAGTCGCGCCGACCACCTGCAAGGCCGCATCGCGGATTCCGGGCAACGCCGGTGTATCACCACCATCCAGGTAGCCCTCGCCTTCCCGGCAACGGCGCTCAAGAAACTCCAGGTACTTCGGGGTGTGGAATCCCTGCAGCTCGGTCGCGGTGGGGTAACGCGCCGGAATCGGCAAAACCCGCTGGTCCAGGCCGCGCGCACAGGTTTCACTCCAGAAGGCATCGAACCGGTCCGGCCCGAACGGATGGCCGTCGCCGAAGCCGTACCGGGACTGGGCGGGATCGTGACAGACGGCAACTTTCATCTTGTACTCTCGGAAACCGGACAGTGCGATATTATGGCCGCCCCCGGTCAATGCAGCCAAGAAGGCTTGTGTCCATGCCCAATACCGTCAGCGTCAAGCGCATCCAGGTGGGTTGGCGGGAATGGGCCGCGTTGCCGGAACTCGGCATCCGCCGCGTCAAGGCCAAGATCGATACCGGCGCACGCACCTCTGCTTTGCACGCATTCGCTCTGGAGCCGTTCATCCGTGACGGTAAACGCATGGTGCGATTCGGCATCCACCCTCTGCAACAGCAGGCTACGCCCGAAACGTTTTGCGAAGCCTCCGTAATAGATGAACGCTGGGTGACGGATTCAGGTGGACACCGCGAACTGCGCCCAGTCATTCGCACCCCGGTAGCACTCGCGGGATTGATCTGGCCGATCGAACTCACACTCACCGATCGCGACACCATGCGCTTCCGGCTGTTGATCGGCCGCACCGCCATGGCTGGTCGCTTGCGGGTGGACCCGGATGCATCTTATCTGGGCGGGGGCCGCGAGCCCGGCGATGTCGAAAATGATGCCGACAATGACAACGAAGAGTGACCCTAGCAACCTGACCGGAAGTGCCCGCATGAACCGCAAGCGTCACATGAAGATCGCGATCCTGTCGCGCAACACGCGCCTGTATTCCACCAAACGTCTGGTGGAAGCCGGCATGCAGCACGGTCACGACATGTACGTGATCGATCCGCTGCATTGCTACATGAACATCGCGACCGCCAAACCGGAAATCCACTTCAAGGGCCGCAAACTGGATGGCTTCGACGCCGTGATCCCGCGTATCGGCGCTTCGGTAACTTTCTATGCGACTGCAGTGTTACGTCAATTCGAGATGATCGGTGTGTATTCACTGAACGAATCGGTCGCTATCGGCCGCGCACGCGACAAACTACGTTCGCTGCAACTGCTCTCGCGTAAGGGCATCGGCATGCCGGTGACCGGTTTCGCGCATTCGCCGGATGATACCGAAGACTTGCTGGCGCTGGTCGGCAATGCGCCGGCCGTCATCAAGCTCATCGAAGGCACCCAGGGTGAAGGGGTCGTGCTGGCCGAAACCCGGCAGGCGGCGGAGAGCGTGATCGATGCATTCCGCGGTCTGGATGCGCATTTTCTGGTCCAGGAATTCATCAAGGAATCGCGCGGCAGCGATATCCGCTGCTTCGTCATCGGTGGCAAGGTGGTGGCCTCCATGCAACGCACGGCACGTAAAGGTGAATTCCGTGCCAACCTGCATCGCGGTGGCAGTGCCAAAGCGGTCACTATCTCCCCCAAGGAACGCGCCATGGCGATCAAGGCCGCCCATGTGATGGGCTTGAACGTGGCCGGTGTCGACATCATCCGGTCAGGCAAAGGTCCACTGGTACTCGAGGTGAATTCGTCCCCGGGACTTGAGGGCATCGAGTCAGCTACCCAGCGCGACATCGCCGGTGACATCATCAGTTTCATCGAACAGAACGCCAAACCCGGCTATACCAAGACCAAAGGCACCGGCTGATAAGCCGGTGCGACTGAGTAGAAACTGTCTTTAAATTCCGTTCGCCCTGAGCGCGACTACCAAGGATGGTGGAAGTCCCGGAAATGCAGGAGCAATTTCCGGGATGGACGCCGTAGGCGTGAAGTCGAAGGGGGTTAAGCGCATGATTTTCATGTGTTTCGACTTCGCAGAGCTACGCTCAACACGAACGGCAGAGTGGCTACGAGATAGCCCCACCCATTTCACTGGCAGTCATTACCGCTTTCCCGGATAATCCCGCTCCAAATTCATCTTTTCCCGGACGCTGCAGAAACCATGGCTCAGTATATTTATACAATGAACCGCGTCGGCAAAGTCGTGCCGCCCAAACGCGAGATCCTGCGCGACATCTCCCTGTCGTTTTTCCCGGGCGCCAAGATCGGCGTGTTGGGTCTCAACGGTTCCGGTAAATCCACCCTGCTCCGCATCATGGCGGGCGTGGATACCGAGATTAACGGCGAGGCGCGTCCGCTGGCTGGTACCAAGATCGGTTATCTGCCGCAGGAACCACAGCTCGACCCCAACAAGAGCGTGCGCGGCAATGTCGAGGATGGTCTGGGCGAAATCATGGAAGCGCGTCAGAAACTCGACGCCGTGTATGCGGCCTACGCCGAGCCCGATGCGGATTTCGACAAACTCGCGGCCGAACAGGCGCGGCTGGAAAACATCCTGCAGGCCAGCGGCAGCGAGAATCTGGATCATGTACTCGAAGTCGCGGCCGAAGCCTTGCGTCTGCCGGACTGGGATGCCGATGTGAACAAACTCTCCGGCGGCGAACGCCGCCGTGTTGCACTGTGTCGGTTGTTGCTCTCAAAACCCGACATGCTGTTGCTCGACGAACCGACCAACCACCTCGACGCGGAATCGGTCGCGTGGCTGGAGCGGTTTCTGCAGGAATATCCCGGCACCGTGGTGGCCGTGACCCACGATCGCTACTTCCTCGACAACGTGGCGGGCTGGATCCTGGAACTGGATCGCGGTCACGGCATTCCCTGGCAGGGCAACTATTCCTCGTGGCTGGAACAGAAAGAAAAGCGTCTCGAGATCGAGGAGCGTCAGGAGACCGCGCACATCAAGGCGATGAAGCAGGAACTGGAATGGGTGCGACAGAATCCGAAAGGCCGTCAGGCCAAGAGCAAGGCGCGACTTGCGCGCTTCGAGGAATTGTCCTCGGCAGAATTCCAGCAGCGCAACGAAACCCAGGATCTCTACATCCCGCCGGGTCCGCGACTCGGCGATGTGGTGGTCGAAGCGACTGGTCTGCGCAAGAGTTTCGGCGACACCTTGCTGTATGACGATATGTCGTTCAACCTGCCGCCCGGCGGTATCGTCGGCGTAATCGGCCCGAACGGCGCTGGCAAGACCACGCTGTTCCGCATGATTACCGGGCAGGACAACCCGGACAAGGGCACCATCACCACCGGTGAAAGCGTTCGCCTCGGTTATGTCGACCAGTAGCGCGACTCGCTCGATGGCAAGAAATCGGTTTGGGAAGAAATTTCCGGCGGCAATGAACTGATCCTGCTTGGCAAGCGCGAGGTCAATTCCCGCGGGTACTGTTCGGCCTTCAACTTCAAGGGCGCGGATCAGCAGAAGAAGGTCGGCTCCCTCTCCGGCGGAGAGCGAAACAGGGTCCATCTCGCGAAGCTGCTCCGCTGCGGCGGAAACCTGCTGCTGCTCGACGAGCCTACGAACGACCTCGACGTCGACACGCTGCGCGCCCTCGAGCAGGCG
>JBOIBL010000239.1:0-4217 GCA_050739495.1 Gammaproteobacteria bacterium
TCCCAGCACGGGTCTCGACGTCGTGACGCACGACGGGAGACAGCGGTGCGTCACTCACGGCCGTACGCGTCGTGGTGCCGCCACCAGACGCCTTTCTCGTTGCGGCCTTTCGGGGCGCGATCGAGCCACTGGTACATGCCCCACAGGCCGTCCAGCCCGCGCGCGAAGCTGGAGTAGGTGTGATAGACGGCGCCGTCTTCCAGCACGAATGCGCTCATGCCCGGCCTCTCGCGCAGGTAGGTAGACACGTCGGTTCCGGCCATGGTGGCGTTCTTGGCGGGAGGCGATTCGTCGCCGGCTTCCTTACCCATCGTGAATGAAATCTGCGCGGCTGGCGGCTCGCGCCGATAGTTGTATTCGATGCCACCCTCGCGCTGCTGTTCCTCGGTGAACGAGATGTTGAAATCGGCATTGAAATCGCCGCCGAACGATGACGCCCACGGAAACGTCCACTCCATCCGCTGCTTGTACGCCTGGATCTTTGCGAACGGCGCCAAAGATACCGCCATCAACATGACGTCGTGGTTGGCTAAGTGAGTCGCAAACCCGTTGAAGCTGTCCGCAATCGTCGAGCAGGTCGGACAGCCTGCTGTATAGTCCGGACCAAACATGAAATGATAAATCAGCAGTTGTGAGCGTCCGTGAAAAAGATCCGCCAGCGAGGCTTTGCCTGCATCGGTTTCGAATTTGTATTCCTTTTCGACCTGCACCCACGGCAATGCCTGACGCCGTTGCGCCAGTTCGTCGCTGCGGCGCGTCAACTCCTTTTCCGCGTCGAGCAATTCGAGCCGGGCTTTCAGCCACTCATTACGTGTGCCAGTCATATGCGTTTTCATAATCACTCTCCTTCCTGCGTATTCAGGGTTTGCGTTCGCCTGCGTTCGCAGCGACGTATGCGTATAAGCTGATTCAGTTTTGTTTGGCTGGGAAACGCGCAGCCAATTGCTCCAGGAGAACTTCCCAGTGCTTGTGGCCATGGCCGTAACTGTCGTCCGGCAGGTTTGCGTGCTTCAGCGTCAGGAGCGTGTCCTGTCCCTTCGCTTCGAAAGTCACCGTCACCGCGGATTCCAGACCGCGCGTGAACAGGGATATCCATGCCAGTTGTATCCGGTGCGGGCGGTTGAGCTCGACGAAGCGCCCGTAATGGGGCATCTCTCCTTTCGCGGGGTCTTTGATGTGCATGAAGTGATACAAGCCACCCTGCTTCGGTTTGAAGTCCAGCCGGTCGGACTGATACCAGGGATTGCCCGGGTTCTGGGTATCCAGCCAGGCGTCGTAAACCTCCGCCGGCGAAGCCGGGATGGTCCGCTGGAAATTCAATTCCATGGTTTTATAGTCACCAGTGTTGATGCTCATGTTTTGCGTTTCCTCTTCTCGATGAAGTAACTCTCCAGGCGGTCCAGGTGTTCGCTCCAGAACCGCTCATATTCATGCACCCAGCCTGCAACCTGCCGCAGCGGTTCACCGCGGAACTCGATCACGTGATCGCGCCCCTGTTTTTCCCGATGCACCAGACCCGCTTGTTCCAGCACCTTGAGGTGTTTGGAAACCGCATTGAGCGACATGTCGAACGGCTTGGCGATCTCCGTGACCCGTGCCGGGCCGTTGGCGAGCTGCGCGATGATGGCCCGCCGCGAGGGATGGGAAATGGCGCCTAAAACTGCAGATAGGTTGTTCATGGAAACATTCAACCATTAGGTTGAATGATTGTCAAGCCCCTTGCGCGGAGCCAACAAAGGCCGACTCCGACGACTTTCACTCGTGATCAAGGGCTGTTCTGTTACCTGCTCAGCGCCCTGCCGTCCGTGCAGCTGCTCCGATAGCCTGTGCGGCTGAAACGGACGCTAGCGCTTGTTCACCGCGAGCCACCGCATACCACGATAGGAATCCGCCACCACCCATGCGGCTGCGGTCAGTATGCAAGTCGCAATGAGTTCGCCCCAGTTAAAGACACTCATGTTGCCGGCCAGCGCGATGGGCACCCAAACCAGGAAGATGAACGTGCCCATTTGCAGCGCCGAGAGTACGGCGGCGAGCCGTGCATACACACCGATAAGGATCGCCACACCGGCTGCAAGGTAGGCGGCGCCGGTGAAATAGGCCCAGAACATATGCCAGGGCAGCCAGCCGGGTATCAGCGGTGCGGTCAGATTGAGATAGAAGTAATGCGACAGGCCGAATGCGAGCAAGGCCAGACCGTAGAACACCCGCGCGATGCGCACGCCCGTGTCGCCGGTGGCGAAACCGAGATGCTTTTTATCCCAGTCGGTAGCGAACCAGGCATACAGGACCCAGGCGCCCGCGATGACCACGGCGTTCTCACCGCAGCTTTGATAGGAACCCTCGACCAGGGGCGCGAGGATAATGAAGCGCAGCTTGAACAACATGAACCAGAGCAGTAAATAAAGCAGCAGCACGCGCGCGGCGATGGTGGCGGTGCGCTTCCAAAACAGGCCGATGCCACAGGCCAGCGAGATGATTGCACAGAGATAAGCCAGCACATCGCGTGCCGGCATGCCTTTGGGTACCCCGCCCCCTATCACAGCGAACTCGCTATGGATCAACCCCAGGATTCCGATGGAGATCATCATCGCCGCAAACATCGCATGACCTACGCTCACGATACGCATCGCCCTCTCCTTCGGTTGTTATTTCATTTCATCGGTTGCAGGCACTCTTGGTATAGCAGAGACTGGCACAAACGGTGGCGCATCTGTCTGATAAAAACATGTAATTAATCTGAACTGACACAGATCCCCATTCATATTGCCAAGCAAAGATGGTCAATATGAGAAAAAAGTTGGGGCATGGCTTTCGGCTCCCGCTCAGCGCCCTACCGTCTGCTGCAGCTTCTCCGGATAACGGGCGCCCTGCACTTTGATTTTCGCGGCAGCGTTGTTAATCTCGCTGAGATCTGCCGAGGTTAATTCGATCTCGGTTGCGCCGAGATTCTCTTCCAGACGCGTCAGTTTGGTGGTGCCCGGAATCGGCACGATCCAGGGCTTCTGTGCCAACAGCCAGGCCAGTGCAACCTGTGCCGGTGTCGCATGCTTTTGCGTTGCAATCTTCTTCAGCAAATCGACCATTGCCAGGTTAGCCTGACGCGCATCCGGCGCGAAACGCGGCAGGTTGTTGCGGAAATCTTTGCTGTCGAACGTGGTGTTGGCATCGATCTTGCCGGTGAGGAAGCCGCGACCGAGTGGGCTGAACGGGACGAAACCGATGCCCAGCTCCTCCAGCACCGGCAACACCGTCTGCTCCGGTTCGCGCCACCACAACGAGTATTCGCTCTGCAGCGCAGTGACGGGTTGCACGGCATGCGCACGTCGAATCGACTCGACGCCGGCTTCCGACATGCCGAAATGTATGACCTTGCCTGCTTTGATTAGATCCTTGACCGCACCCGCGACGTCTTCGATCGGCACATTGGGATCGACGCGATGTTGATAGAACAGATCGATGTGATCGGTCTTGAGCCGCTTCAGTGAAGCTTCCGCAACTTCCCTGATATGCTCCGGCCGGCTGTCCAGGCCAGCGTTCGCGACGCCCCCTTTGAAACCGAACTTGGTGGCAATCACCACTTGGTCGCGGTGCGGCGCCAAGGCTTCGCCCAACAGTTCTTCGTTGGTGAACGGACCATACGCCTCGGCAGTATCGAACAAGGTCACGCCGCGTTCGATCGCCTGATGCAGGAGTTTGATCATTTCTTTTTTGTCTGGCGTGGTGCCATAGGCATAACTCATGCCCATGCAGCCGAGACCGAGTGCTGAGACTTCCAATCCACTTTTACCGAGTTTGCGTTTCTGCATTGCGTTGCTCCCGCTGTAATTGGAACTTAGCTCTGAATCCCCCCTCCCTCCGGGAGAGGGGTTCAAAGCAATTTGAAATGAATTTCAGTGACATCATGGCCTGACCATAAACTTGATCGCTTCACGTTTGTCCATCGCGAGGGTAGCCTCTAAACAAAGCGCGGGGCCGGATCTGCTTGGCGTCAAACGCGGCTTCACGCTTTAAGAGTCGCCATGTCGATGACAAAGCGGTATTTGACGTCGCCCTTGACGGTGCGGTCATAAGCCTGGTTCACATCTTTCATGGCGATTCTCTCGATGTCGCAGACGATGTTGTGCTTGCCGCAGAAATCGAGCATTTCCTGCGTTTCCGGCAAACCGCCGATCAGCGAACCCGCCATCGAACGCCGGCCCATGATGAACGGTATC
>JBOIBL010000240.1:0-9701 GCA_050739495.1 Gammaproteobacteria bacterium
TTCATGCGCTACTTCGAGAAGGTCCTGCAACACAATCCGTCGGCCAGCGGATTCATGGTCGAGGATGCCCTGAGCTATGCGGATATCTCCCTGTTCCAGATGTTGAGCGGGCTGCGCTACGCGTTTCCACGTGCCATGGCACGTCTGGAACCGGAATATCCCAAACTGGTCGCGCTGCATGAACGGATATCGAAACGACCGCATATCGCCGCGTATCTGGTTTCCGGCAGACGCATCCCCTTCAACGAAGACGGGTTATTCCGCCATTATCCGGAACTCGATGCCTGATCCTGCAGCGATTTCTGTTACGTGTTGTAAACCGGCAGCACCGGTTTGCGATACTGGACACATTGCATTCCCACACCGGAGCACGCTGGATGAAACCGGGGATTCCGTTGATCGTACGTCATACAGGCAACAAGGGCAGAGGCATATTCGCGGGCGCAGATATCGCAGCCGGGCAACTCATCGAAGCGGTGGAAGTGATCGTGATACCACCCGCGCAGATCGCGGCCCTGGAAACCACCAGTCTGTGTGATTACTACTATAAATGGGGCGAGGATTCAGAATCAGGGGCACTGGCGCTGGGATGCGCATCGCTTTACAACCATTCCTACCGTCCCAACGCACGCTATGTGAAGCATCTGGAGCGCGGCATTATCGAATTCTTCGCGATCCGGGATATCAAGTGCGACGAGGAGATCACCATCAATTACAACGGTGATCCCGACAGTCGCAAGGGCGTCTGGTTCTCGCCGCAAGACTGATCCGTCCCCCGGTTTAATATCGGCCGGATCCGCGTGTTCACAACCATGGCCGGGTCTGGAGTATCATCGCTTGGCGCTGTCATGATGATCAGGGGGGTGGCGCGGCGCCGGTATCGGGCGCAGCCAGAAAGCGGAACCGGAAACGAGCGACGCACATTACACGCGCCCAGATGCTGATGTTTGCCCTGCTGACCATGCACCTGTTGTTGGGGGTGCTGGTGCTGGCGGTTGCCTGGAGCGAACGCCGCTCGCGCGCGCTGCGGCTGTGGGGAGCGGGACTGCTCGCCTATGCGGTTGGTGCATTATTCATTATTGCGGTCGGCCTGGTCCCGTTTGCAGTGCGTCAGGTGGTGGGTGATTCGCTGATTTCACTCTCCGCCCTGCTGACCTCGCTGGCTGTGTACCAGCACACTTCGATACGTCTGGGTCGTCTCACGATCATCGGCAGTTATGCATTCATCGTGTTGATGCTGATCGTCAATCATGTGTTCAATTTGAGTTTCTTCATTGATATCGCTGCCCCCACGGTTTATGCCTCGGTGCTGTTCCTGGTGGTGGCGATTGCGTTGCTGGTGCAACCACCGGTAGTTGCCAAAGCCGCGGCGCGCTATCTGGCGCTCGCGATCCTGGCCACGATCGTGATCTGGAACATGCGCATGTACGGGATATGGGTTTCGCTGGGAGGCACCTCCGATACGAATCGGACCGATTACGTGGTCTCGCTGTTCTCGATCGCACAGATGCTGTTGTTGGTGGCATCCACCCTGGGGCTGTTGTGGATCGAGGTGCGCAAGATCGAAGCCGATCTGCGGCGCTCCGCCTACACGGATTTTCTCACCGGGTTGCCGAACCGGCGGGCGATGATGCTGCGCTTTCACGAGCAGATGTCCAGTGCCGAGCGGCAGCAGCAGGAATTCGGCTTTGCAGTGCTCGACCTGGATCATTTCAAGAGAATCAACGACACCTGCGGCCACCATGTCGGCGATCTGTTGTTGCAGAAAATCGCGGATACCTTGAAGAGCGGCAAGCGTGCGGAAGATATCCTGGGGCGGATCGGCGGCGAGGAGTTTCTGCTGTTCCTGCCGCACCACAATCGGGATGCCGCAACCCAGGCGACGGACCGGTTGCGTGAATCGGTCACCGCGCTGGTACCGCCTGATGCCGGGTTACCCAGCGGTGTCACCTTCAGTGCCGGCGTTGCCATGTACCCTGATGACGGCAAGGACTGGGATCACCTTTTCATGGCGGCGGATCGGCGCCTGTATCTTGCCAAACGGCGTGGGCGCAACCGCATAGAATCCCGGGATGAGCCATCTGGCATACTGGCTGCAGAATAACAATCAATCGGCTTACGCTGGATTCGTGTCGACAAGCTTGCGTACGATTGGTATCCGGGACCGGCTATTCCGGTCACCACGCTCATGAACTGCGATTGAAAACGGGGGAGCCTTGCAATGAATTTGATGAGAAAACTTGCCGTAATGGCGCTGTTATTCTGTGCTGGCAACGTGGTTGCCGCGCCGGCGCAAAGCCTGGTGCAGGCCGAGTATGCATTCGGACGCGCGGTCAAACAGCATGGTTTGCGCGACGGCTTCCTGATGTATCTGGACGACCATGCGATCGCATTCGCGCCGCAGCCGACCGATGCGAAGACGTTTTATGCGAACCGCAAGCCCGGGCCGTCCACACTCAGTTGGTATCCGGTGATGGCGCGCCTCGCGGCCTCTGGCGATTTCGGTTTCACCACCGGTCCCTGGCAGGTAAGTTTCACTGATCGGGACGGCAAACCTGCGGTAGCGCACGGTGACTACGCCACGATCTGGCATCGCAAGGCGGATGGCAGCTGGCGCTGGTTACTGGATGCAGGTGTCGCACATATGCCGCCAAGCGGAAAATCTGTGCCCTTGCCGGATACCGGCGACAGCAAGGCTTATCTGCTGCGCGCTGGCAAACGGCATCCGGCAACCAGTGCCGCCCTTGCGGATCTGGATATGAAGTTCACTGAGCTCGCCACACATACCGGGATGCGAGCTGTATACAAGGCGCTCGGTGCTAAAGACTTGCGCGTGCTGCAATTCGATTCGCAGCCGTTGAGCGGGCGCATTGCGGTATTGGAACAGACGCCCATGGAAAAAGCCGGTTTGCAGTGGATCATGTCGGGGTCGGGTATCGCGAGTTCGGGCGATCTCGGTTACACCTACGGGATGGCGTATCCCGTCAACGCCGATCAGGGCAGGGCGCCGCAAAGTGTGTACGTGCATATCTGGCAGCATACCCAACACGGCTGGCAACTGCTGCTCGATCTCGAGAACGCATTACCCCCGCCGCGCGCGCCCTGAGTTCAACCGGGACTGCGTCCCTCCAGGATCGCTTCGACCACCGCGACGGCACCCGCCAAGGCGTCCGGCGGCGATACCGCGATGAAGATGGTGTCGTCGCCCGCCAGGGTTCCGGCGACTCCGGGTATCTCCTGCTGATCGAGTTTGACTGCCAAAGCCTGCGCATATCCCGGGCGGGTCCTGATGATGACCAGATTCGGTGCCACTGCCGATACGCTGTAAGCCGGCAATTCCGTGGCCGGCATATCCACTCGCTGGTAGCGCCCGGCGACTTTCTGAACTCCCAATTTGGCCAGATGCCGTGACAGCGTTGGCTGGGTCACGCTATGGCCGGCTTGGGTGAGCAGCGTCATGAAACGGGACTGGTCGACGATCTCGTGAGCTTCGATCAGCTTGAGGATGGTGGCATCAAGGGTCATTGCCGGTCACGATGCATTTTTCTGCATATTCATGCAAGTCTTATGGCCTGAATTCCAGGGCTGTCAAAGAAAATTCACCAATCTGTCTTACATTTGTCGATTCCATATGCTATAAAATACCCTAATATTCCAATTTATTCAATAAATATTCACGCATTCATGAATAATCAAGTAGAGCTCAATTGAACAAACATGCCGGGTCTTTGCTGCCGACCTATAACCCGTATCCATTTCCGCTGCAGCGTGGCCAGGGTGAGCACGTCTCTGACGAGCACGGCGAGGTTTACCTGGACCTCTACGGCGGGCATTGCGTGGCCAGCACCGGCCATTGCCATCCGGCCGTGACGGCGGCGATCGCCGATCAAGCCCGGCGACTCATCTTTTATTCCGCAGCGGCGCAGCTCCCGATCAGGGACGCAGCGGCCCGTGCACTGGTGGATTTTGCCGGCGGCGGTATGGCCTCGGTGTTCTTCTGCAATTCCGGCAGCGAAGCGAACGAGAGCGCACTCAAGATCGCGATCAAGCTGACGGGGTGCAATAAACTGGTCGCGTTCAACGGTTCGTTTCACGGCCGGACCCTGCTGGCACTTTCGGTCACCGATGCTCCCGGCTTGCGTCGTGACTATGAGTCATTACTGACGCCGACCACATTCCTGCCATTCGGCGACGCTGACGCATTGCAACGCGCGAATCTATCGGACGTAGCAGCGGTGATCGTGGAACCGATCCAGTCCATGGCGGGCGTGAAGACGGCGAGTCCCGAATGGTTCGCTGCGCTGCGTGCGAAATGCGATGCCGCCGGCACGTTGCTGATCTTCGATGAAGTGCAGACCGGCATCGGTCGCCTGGGTACCCCGTTCGCTGCGAACTTCTATGCGGTCGAACCCGATCTGATCACCTGTGCCAAGGGTATGGCCTCCGGTATCCCGATGGGCGGGGTGCTGATGCGTGCGTCGGTGGCCGAACGACTGAAACCGGGCGATCTTGGCAGTACCTTCGGCGGTGGGCCGGTCGCGTGTGCGGCGATGAACGCAACGCTGGATGTGATTCAGAACGAAGCACTGATGGCCAATGCGCGCGAGCGGGAAATCCAGCTTCGTGCATTGTTGAGTGACGGTCCGGTACGGAACGTGCGCGGCGCAGGTCTGCTGTTGGGTCTGGAGATCGGCGAGCAGGCCAAAGCGCTCAAGGCCTATCTGCTGAAGCAACACATCCTGGTCGGTGGTTCCGACGATCCGGGCGTGTTGCGATTGCTGCCGCCCCTGAATCTCAGCACGGATGCCGTGCAACGCTTGCATGCGGCCATCAGCGATTTCGGTTCACGGCAAGCCGCATGACTTCGCACTGTACGCATATTTCCGATCTTGGCGTGGATGGCGTCCAGGCAGTGCTGGAGGAAGCGGCGGCCTGGAAAAAACTGGGCGCGCCGCGTGCGCATCTCGGCGGCCGGTTGCTGGCGATGGTGTTCTTCAATCCGTCCTTGCGCACCCGCGCTTCGTTCGAAGCGGCGATGCTGCGCGGCGGCGGCAATGCCATCGTGCTCGATGTCGGCAACGGCATCTGGAAACTCGAAGACCGTACCGGCGCAGTGATGAATGGCGATCGCCCGGAACATATCCGCGAAGCGATCCCGGTACTGGGCCGTTATGCCGATGCGCTCGCGGTACGCACCTTCGGTGCGTTGACAAACGACGATGCGGATGCATCGGACCCGATAATGCACGCCTTCCGTGCGCTCGCAGGTGTGCCAGTCATCAGCATGGAATCGGCACGCGAGCATCCCTGCCAGGGATTGGCCGACCTGCTCACCGCGCGGGAGCGTTTCGGTGATACCCGCAAACTGCCGGTGACGCTGACCTGGGCGCCGCATATCAAGCCGTTACCCAAAGCCGTACCGCATTCGTTTCTGCTGACTGCTGCGGCCGCCGGTTGTGACATCAGCGTGGCACATCCTCCTGGTTTTGAATTGCACCCGTCCGTGCTCGCCCAGGCTGAACATTACGCGCAACAGAGTGGTGGCAGTATCAGCTTCAGCAATGAGCAGCGGGATGCCGTGGCTGGCAGCCGGGTGGTGTATGCGAAAGCCTGGGGTCCGGCTGCGCACGACGAAGTAAATGCCGATCCGGTGTCGCGTATCAATGCCAATCGATCATGGCTGATCGACAACGCGTTGTTGTCGGCGGCCGCACGCGGTGCGATTTTCCTGCATTGCCTGCCGGTGCGACGCAATGTGGAAGTCGCCGATGAAGTACTGGATGGTCCTTCCAGCCGGGTGATCGACGAAGCCGAAAACCGTTTTCATGTCCAGCGCGTGCTGCTGCACCGCTTGTTCCATCCTCAATCAGGAGCCTGACCATGGTCATGCCTGCCGACAGTTACGCCAGCCTGCGGTCCGCCGCACAATACGTGCGCGCCTTCCGTGGCAAGACCTTCGTGTTCAAATTGGGCGGCGAAGTGCTGGAAGACCCCGCCGTGCGCCGCGCGGTGTGCGAACAACTCAGCGTGTTGTGGAGCTTCTCCATCAAGCTGGTGATCGTGCACGGCGGCGGTACGCGGCTCGATGCATTGTGCGAATCGCTGGATCTGCCGGTGGAGAAGGTGGCCGGCCGCCGCGTCACCACGCGCGAAGTCCTGGATGTCGCAAAAATGGTACTGGCCGGTTCGGTACATACCGATCTGCTGGCGGACCTGCGTGCCGTTGGTCTGCCGGTAGCCGGCGTCAGCGGTGTCGATGGCGGGTTGCTGAAAGCACACCGGCGTCAGCCGATGCAGATCAAGAGTGATGCCGGTACCACGGAATTCGTGGATTTCGGTCTGGTCGGTGACATCGATCAGGTCGATCCGGCATTGCTGGTGCATCTGTTGCAGGGTGGTTATGTGCCGGTGGTGACGCCGCTTTCCGCCGACGACAAGGGCGAAGTGTTCAACACCAATGCCGATACCGTGGCCGCGGAAGTTGCCCTGGCTTTGAACGCCGAGAAACTGTTCTTCCTGCTCAAGGTCCCGGGTCTGCTTGAAGACGTCGCGCACCCGTTCAGTCTGGTGCCCTACGTCACGCTCGACGGCGTCGCGGCGATGGAACGCAGCGGCAAGATCAGCGGCGGCATGCGGCCGAAACTGGCTGCAGTCCGGCGCGCGCTCAGCGGTGGTGTGACCAGCGCGCATCTGGTCAGCGGCGTGTTACCCGATGCGGTGCTGACCGAAGTCTTCACCAATCAGGGCAGCGGCACCATGATCACCGCGCAGCAGGCACAGGCCAAGGAACACGCTGCATGAACGCGCAATTGTGGGCCAAGGGTCTGCCGCTGGATGAGATGATTCACCGTTTCACGGTGGGTGACGATCCGCTGCTGGATGAAGTGTTGCTGCCGTATGACGCACTGGGCAGTGCCGCGCATGCGCGCACCCTGGCACATTCCGGGTTGATGAGCGCGGCCGATGCGGAAGCCCTGGTGGAAACGCTGGCTGCGATCGCGGTACGTGCGCGGCAGGGTGGACTGCGCATTACGCAGGAACAGGAAGATGCCCATACCGCGATTGAAACCTTGCTGATCGCACAACTCGGCGATACCGGCAAACGCATCCATCTCGGTCGCTCCCGCAACGATCAGGTAATCCTCGCCTTGCGTCTCTATATGCGCGATGCCGTGCTGGATATCGGTACGCGTATTGCAGCACTGACGCGTGTCTTCATCGAGTTCGCGCGCGCGCATCTCGATACCCCTATGCCGGGTTATACGCATCTGCGTCATGCCATGCCATCCAGTTTCGGTCTGTGGGGTGTCGCGTTCGCAGCCGGTCTGGTGGAAGAGCTGGAAGCATTGCAGGCTGTGTATGCGCGTCTGGATCGCTGCCCATCGGGAGCCGCTGCCGGATTCGGAACCCCGTTGCCGATCGATCGTGATTACACCGCCACCCTGCTCGGATTCTCTACACTGCAGATCAGTCCCGTGGATGTGATGAATTCGCGCGGCCGCCACGAACTTGCATTGGTGGGTTCATTCGCCTCTACCGGGTTGGTGATGGAGAAGTTCCTGTGGGACGTGGCGCTGTATTCGACCAGCGAGTTCGGATTTCTTGATCTGCCGGATGCGTTCACCACCGGTTCCTCGATCATGCCGCAGAAACGCAATCCGGATGTGGTGGAACTGGCCCGTGCGCGTTGCCGTGAGCTGCGCGGCTATGCCGCGATGATCCAGGAACTGGCGAGCGGACTGCCAGCCAATTATCACCGCGACCTGCAGTTGCTCAAGCGCCCGTTGTTCAGTGCGGTGGAACGCACCCGCGAATGGCTCGATGTGTTGATCCGGCTGGTGCCGGCCTTGAAGGTGAATGCGAAAGTGGCTGCTGCTGCCTGCAGCGATGAACTCTATGCCGTGCAACAGGCCTGTGCGCTGGTGCGAGAGGGCATGCCGTTCCGTGAGGCTTATCGGCAGGTGGCCGATCAGATCCGCGATGGACGCTTTCATCCGGATCGCAGTGCGCCAGATATCGCGCAGGCCGGGAGTATTGGTGATCCCGGTATCGAGCGCGTCGAGGCGCAGCTTGGGAAGTTGTCAGACTGGCTGGACGCGACCCGTCAGCGGCTTGCGCATCGCGAAGAACAGGTGTGGTTCTCGAATCAAACTGGAGTATCTGAATGAAGAAACACGTGGCGCTGGCGTTCTCCGGCGGGCTCGATACCTCGTTCTGCGTCCTGTATCTGCGCGAGCAGGGGTACGAAGTCACTACCGTCACGGTCGATACCGGTGGCTTCGATGCGAATGAGTTGCAACGCATCGAATCGCTCTCACAGAAGCTCGGTGCGAAGCAACACTGCACCGTGGATGCGCGCGCGCAGCTGTTTGACGGTTACCTGCGCTATCTGGTGTTCGGCAACGTGTTGCGCGGCAACAGTTATCCGTTGAGCGTGTCGGCAGAACGTGTCTGTCAGGCGACCGAAGTGGTGAAACTGGCGCGCAGCGTCGGCGCCAGCGCACTCGCACACGGCTCCACCGGCGCCGGCAACGATCAGGTGCGTTTCGACGTTGTGTTCAGGGTGCTGGCGCCCGATCTGGAACTGATCACGCCGATCCGCGAACTTGCCTTGAGCCGCAGCGACGAGTTGGCATTTCTGAAAAAGCACGGTTTCGATTTTCCGGCGAAAACCCGCGACTATTCCGTCAATGCCGGCATGTGGGGCACCTCGGTCGGCGGTCGTGAAACACTCGAATCATGGGGTACCTTGCCGGAAGCGGTGTTTCCGGGCGGTGTAATCGATGCCACGAAGCTGGCGCCGCAACCCGTGACCGTTTCGTTCACGAATGGAATACCGGTGGCATTGGACGGCAAGGCGCTCGATCCGGTCACGCTGATCGCTCAATTGAATGACGTCGGACACCACTACGGTATCGGGCGCGGCGTACATCTCGGCGATACCATCCTCGGTATCAAGGGCCGGGTCGGATTCGAGGCGCCTGCCGCACATCTCCTGATTGCGTCACATCGCGAGCTCGAGAAACTGGTGTTGAGCGGTAAGCAGCAGTTCTGGAAAGACACGCTCGGCAATCTGTACGGACAGTTGCTGCATGAAGGTCATTTTTTCGATCCGCTGGCACGTGATCTGGAAGCGTTCCTCAACTCGAGTCAGGCGCATGTTGCCGGCGAAGTGAAACTCACCCTGTATCCACGCACCTGGTCGGTGGACGGCGTGCGCTCGCCGTACTCGCTGATGGATCAGAAAATCGCCAGTTACGGCGAGACCAATCGCCTGTGGAGCGGTGCCGAAGCTGCCGGTTTCGCCAAGATCTACGGCGTGCAACAACTATTGGCGATAAGGCAGGCTGCAAGTGACTAATAGCAAATGGGTGCCTCTGAAAATGAGGGATTTTGGTCGCTGGTTAGGCAAAAGTCGGCGAGGCACCGGAGTGTACACGCTAGTACATGAGGATGCCGAGCCGAGTTTTAACAACACCAGCGGGCAAAAGAGCCATTTTGAGAGGTACACATGAGGATTACGGCAGATAAAATCGCGTCGGTCACGCGCAATTTGAAACTGGATAGAACGCTCATGCTGTCGTCGCAAATCAGCGCGGAACACGGCACTGTCATCGCGGGCCGGATACTGACTGACAAATCCGCCTATAACCAGCTCGAAGATGTGTACGGACGCATGACCGTGGTGCACAGCGACGACA
>JBOIBL010000241.1:0-4041 GCA_050739495.1 Gammaproteobacteria bacterium
GTTGCATGTCGTCGGTCACGGCCACGTTGGTGAAGATGGCGTCGTGGGACAGCATCTCGATGGCGTTGGGGTTGGTCTGCGTGCTCGTGCCCGGTGCGACGCCGAAGTAGCCGGCCTCGGGATTGATCGCGTAAAGGCGGCCATCCTTCGCGGGTCGCATCCAGCAGATGTCGTCGCCGACCGTCCACACCTTCCAGCCCTCGCGCTGGTAACCCTCCGGCGGGATCAGCATCGCGAGGTTGGTCTTGCCGCAGGCCGAGGGGAAGGCGGCCGCGATGTAGCGCACTTCGCCGAACGGGTTCTGGATGCCGACGATCAGCATGTGCTCGGCGAGCCAGCCTTCGTTCTTCGCCTGCCAGCTGGCGATACGCAATGCATGGCATTTTTTGCCCAGCAAGGCATTGCCGCCGTACCCGGACCCAAAACTCTGGATGCTCAGTTCTTCCGGGAAATGCATGATGAAACGGCGTTCGGGATTGAGGTCGCCGATGGAGTGCAAGCCCTTTACAAAGCTACCTTCGCGTTCGATGCGTTTGAGGGCCACAGCGCCCATACGGGTCATGATTTTCATGTTGGCCACGACATAGGGGCTGTCGGTAATCTCCACGCCGCAGCGTGACAATGGAGAATCAAGCGGTCCCATACAGTAGGGGACTACATACAGGATGCGGCCTTGCATGCAGCCATTGAACAGGGCATCCATTTTCGTGTGCGCCTCAGCTGGATCCATCCAATGATTATTGGGGCCGGCATCATCCTGGCTTTTGCTGCAGATAAACGTAAGGTGCTCGACTCGGGCCACGTCGGATGGGTTCGAGCGGTGCAGGTAGCAACCCGGGTGGGTCTCGGGGTTCAGCTCCTTCAGCACGCCATCTTTCAACATCAGTTCAACCAGGCCGTGGTATTCCTGCTCGGAACCATCACACCAATGGATGCGGTCGGGTTGAGTGAGGGTTGCTACGCTGGCAACCCAGTCGGAAAGCATCTTATTGCTGGTCATTTCAGGTCCATAAGTTGATGGTTATGTAGCGGCGGGCAGGTAGCCTTGACCGGACGATGGCTGGCTATTATACCGTCCGGAGGGCATCAGGTCCGCCGCTGGTCTCCGGGGGAGCAGAGGATGCTATAGAATGACTTCTATCACAGAAACTTGGTCCCCGAAGGAGGGGTGATAAATGGGTGAACATACGATCAGGGAAGTACTCAAGCGCCGCAGCTCTGCGACCCAGCGCGAGCTGCAGAAACGCCGTGAACAGGTCATCCGCGGCAGGCGCACCCGAGCTCCGCTACTGGTACTGCTGGTTATTATCCTGGCAATAGCAGGGACTGCTGTCTATAGCGGCATGCTGGTGAACAAAGTCTCGGACCGTTTTACTGCTGATGCAATCCAGCACAATGCACACCCGCTAGACAATATCAGTCTGCAATCCGCCACGGCCTTTTTGCCCAATACCTTGCTGGCGGTGACAGACCCGGGATTTTACGATGCCAGTGCAACCACGATCAGTCCCGTGACGCGTCGATTGGTAAGGACCTATTTTCCGGATGCTTCTGCTGTTGCAATGTGGGTGATGGCAACTGCGGTCCAGTTCAGATTCAGTCGCACCGATATCCTCGAAGCATATATCAACGATGTTCGTGTCGGTCAGGCTGGCGACAAGCCCGTTGCCGGTGTCGTTGCAGCAAGCCAGGTCTATTTCAGTAAGCCGTTTGCGCAATTGCAACCGCAGGAAGTTGCATTGCTGGTGGCGATGATGATTAATCCACAACAAAACGACCCCAGACGCTTCCCGGACAAGGCATTGGTGAGCCGCAATGAGGTGCTGCAGGCAGATGCGGAACAAACCGTTCTAAGTCAGGAACAGGCCAATGTGCTTTCCAAAATGCCATTGGGCATTACGCCCTGAATCAGGTGATTTCATCCATTTCTTGCCGACTTTCATATCATCATGGATTACGCTGACCTGCTTGGTGCAGCCGGCCCGTTTGCAGAACAGCTGGCGGGTTTTGCAGTGCGCGATCAGCAACAACAGCTCGCTACCGAAGTGGGAGCAACGCTCGATAGCGGCGAAGTCCTGGTAGCGGAAGCCGGTACCGGTACCGGCAAGACTTTTGCTTATCTGGTGCCGGCTTTGATGTCCGGTAAACGGGTTCTGATTTCGACCGGTACCAAGACACTCCAGGATCAGCTATTCCATCGTGATCTTCCGGCAGTCCGGGATACACTCGGGATGCCCGTCAAAGTTGCCTTGCTCAAGGGCCGCGCCAATTATCTGTGTCGACACCGGTTATCACTGCTGACACATTCTGCGCAGGGTTTGTTTGATAGCAGGGAAGGGGTGAAGGAGCTGGAGCGTATCCGGGCCTGGTCCGCTGAAACACGCAGCGGTGAAATTGCTGAATTACCCGCAGTGCCGGAGAGCTCACCGATCTGGCCGCAAGTTACCTCTACTGCCGATAATTGTCTGGGGCAGGATTGTCCGGAATACAGTCGTTGCCATGTTCTGGAAGCGCGTCGTCGCGCCCAGGAAGCGGACATGGTGATAATCAACCATCATCTGCTGCTTGCAGATATGCTGTTAAAAGAGGAAGGCTTTGGTGCCTTATTGCCGGGCGTCGACGCGGTGATCGTTGATGAGGCGCACCAATTGCCTGAAATAGCGACCCAATATTTTGGAAGTAACCTTTCCAGCCGGCAATGTGGCGAGCTGCTGCAGGATGTGCGCAAGGAATATAGTGAGGCCGCCGGCGATATGCCGGAGTTCGTGAATCTGCTGGAGACCGCACAAACCATGCTGGCTGGAACCCAGTCACTGATCGGGCATGGCGCAGGGCGGTTTGAATGGCAGGCTTTCCCTAATCGGGAGTCCGCTTGCGGGGAGTTGGAGAGACTTGCTGATGCCTTGACGGCCTTGCAAACCGGACTTGAGCAGATAGCTGTAAGGTCGCGCGGTCTCGAAAGCTGCAGGCAGCGAATGGAGTCTGTAACTTTACGTTTGCAAGCATTTCTCGATGAAGATGCGACGGTGAACTATGTCCGCTGGGTGGAGCGTTACAGCCGGAATTACAGTCTGAATCTCACGCCACTGGACGCGGCACAACGCTTCCAGTCCGGCATGCAACAGGGGCAAGCCGCCTGGGTATTTCTGTCTGCTACGTTGTCTGTCAATGGCAGTTTCATGCATTTCCGGGAACGGTTGGGCCTCGAACCGACGCACGAACTCTTGCTGGACAGTCCGTTTGATTATGCGCATAACGCACTACTGTATTTGCCGCCGAAGATGCCCGATGTGACGGATTCCCGCTATACCGCGGCAGTCGTCGATGCCGCACTACCGGTTTTGGAGGCCAGTGGAGGCAAGGCATTTCTATTGTTTACCAGTCACCGTGCCTTGCAGGAGGCGGCAGAGAAGTTGCGTGGGGTACTCGAATACCCTTTGTTGGTGCAGGGCGAAGCACCTCGCCACCTGTTACTGGAAGAATTCAGAGAGCTGGGCAATGCGGTCCTGCTGGGGACATCCAGTTTCTGGGAGGGCGTAGACGTCAAAGGGCGTGCCCTGTCGCTGGTGGTGATTGACCGTTTACCATTTGCATCGCCAGGCGATCCGGTGTTCAAGGCCCGTCTGGATGCCTTGCGGCGTCAGGGCCGTGATCCTTTCATGGAGCATCAGTTGCCATTGGCGGTGATCGCACTGAAACAGGGGGTAGGGCGCCTGATTCGCGATGAGACGGATACCGGGGTACTCATGCTGTGCGACCCACGTCTGATGCGCAAAGGCTATGGACGAGTATTCATGGCAAGCCTGCCGCCCATGCAGCGAACCCGCGATCTGGATGAAGTGGAGATGTTTCTGTCGAAAAACCTGTCGACGCCAACGTTGGACGCAGTCGAATCATGAAGTTGCTGGCGATCGACACCGCGACTGAACGCTGCTCGGTAGCGCTCTGGATCGATGGCCGGGTCATCAATCAGGACAGGACTCTGAATCGAGCTCATGCAGAGGTTATTCTGCCGATGGTAAGCGCTTTGCTGGGTGAGGC
>JBOIBL010000242.1:0-3885 GCA_050739495.1 Gammaproteobacteria bacterium
ACCTGTTCGACTTCGGTGCCGAACAGATCGCGCAGGATGCGCACTGCGAGCGGCAGATCTTCGTGCACGAGTTCGCCGGGCTTCGCATTGGCGGCGTGCTGATGGATCGCTTCCCAGAGCTTGTTCAGGAACAGCATGTCGGCTCGTAATGCTTCCAGTTGCGCACCTTCGCCGGCGGTACGCACGATGTAGCCACCTTCCGCCACCGAAGGCACGAACGTGGTCAGCAATTCGCGCAGCCGTTCGCGCTCGGTCTCATCTTCGATGCGCGTGGACAAACCGATATTCCTTCCGGCAGGCAGGTACACCAGATAACGTGACGGGATACTGATGTGCGTGGTGAGACGTGCGCCCTTGCTGCCGAGCGGATCCTTCAACACCTGCACCAGTATCTCCTGGCCTTCGTGCAGCAGCTCACGAATATCCACCGGCTCGGCGTGCTCATCTTCATGATCGGCATACGCAACCTTGGCGATATCGCTGGCATGCAGAAACGCGGTGCGTTCCAGACCCGCGTCTATGAAGGCGGCCTGCATGCCCGGGAGTACCCGCGATACCTTGCCCTTGTAGATATTTCCTACCAGACCACGACGCCGCGTGCGCTCGATGTAGAGTTCCTGCAACACGCCATTTTCCAGCAGCGCCACCCGCGTCTCTCGCGGCGTGACGTTAATCAATATTTCATCGCTCATGTGTCGACTTTGAACGTAAGGGGTGAGGAGTAAGGAGTGGCTACAGACGCAACACTCCTCACTCCTGACACCTCACGGGGTGAACGCCACTCAAGCGTGCTTCGTCATTACCTCCAGTCCTGCCTGTCGCAGGAGTTCGGTAGTTTCATACAACGGCAATCCCATCACTCCTGAATAGCTGCCCGTGAGCTGCATGATGAATACTGCGCCGAGTCCCTGGATCGCGTAACCACCGGCCTTGTCGGCAGGCTCACCCGTATTCCAGTATGCCTCGGCCTCGGCCGGCGCGATGTCGCGAAACCGGACTTCACTGATACTGAGCGCCTCCAATATTCCGTTTGGGGTCCATAATGCGACTGCCGACAATACCTGGTGACTGTGCCCCGCAAGTCGCGCCAGCATTGCCAGACCTTCCTCACGGTCGCGCGGCTTGCCCAGGATCACCTCACCCGCCACCACTGCCGTATCCGCCGCGAGTATCGGTGCCTGCCGCCGCTTCGATAATTTCAGTAGCGCTGACTGTGCCTTGTCGTGAGCAACACGTCGCACGTATTGCTCGGGACTTTCACCCGGCAACACACGTTCATCCACCGGCGCCGTCACGATCTCGAATGAGAGCCCCAGCTGCCGCAACAGCTCCGCGCGGCGTGGTGACTGGGATGCGAGATAGACGAGGTCGCTACTCATGCTCGGTGATATGGATGGTTCCTGAGGATGGTCCACGCACGATACAGCTGCTCGGCCACCAGCACCCGCACCAGCCCATGCGGCAAAGTCAAAGGTGATAACGACCATCTGGTTTCCGCGCGTTCGACACATGCAGAAGCGAGACCGTCGGGACCCCCGATCAGTAACGCCAGATCGCGGCCGTCCTGCAACCAGCGATTGAGTCTGGCGGCCAATTCCTCAGTGTTGAAGGCGCGTCCACTCACTTCGAGTGTGATGACATGCGCGCGCTCGGGAATCGCCGCTGCCATACGTGCGCCTTCTTCGGCGATGGCTTTCACGCTGTCGCCACCGCGCCGACTGGCTCCCAACGGAATCTCCTTCAGCGTCAGTCTGCATTCCGGCGGCATCCGGTTCGCGTACTCATCAAAACCCTGATTGATCCAGGCCGGCAGGCGGGTGCCTGCGGCCAGCAGATGAATCTGCATGATCAGCGCCGTTTGCGGGTTGCAGTCAGCGGCGCAGCAGATTCCTCGCCACTTGCCTGCATGCTCCAGAGTTTTTCCAGATTGTAGAAATCGCGCACCTGTGGTCGCATCACATGCACCACTACATCACGCAGATCCACCAGTACCCATTCGCCTTCTTGCTCACCTTCGACGCCCATGGGTTTGACGCCGGCCTCGCGCGCCTTGTCCAGCACACTGCTGGCAAGTGCCTTCACGTGCCGGTCGGAGTTTCCGCTCGCAATCACCATGAAATCGGTGAGCGGGGTACTGCCGCGCACATCCAGCGCGCGCACGTCCACCCCCTTCATATCTTCCAGTGCCAACACCACCAAGTCACGCAGCTGTTCCGGAGTCATCCTGCCTTCACCTTGCTTTGATAACAATTCGATTCGATCAACAATTCGCGTACCGCATCCGGCACCAGATAACGTGGATCGCGGCCGGCGGCGACGCAATCGCGCACCTGGGTCGCGGAAATTTCCAGTTGCGTCACCGGCTGGAACAGTACCCGGCCGAAACGATCACCCGCCAGTTCCGTCACGGATGCGCACAACCTCGATGCCAGCATCTCCCTGAGCACGCCATCGTCCTTGAATACCCAACCCGGACGGTGTGCCACTACCACATGCGCGAATTCGAACAGACGCTGCCACTGATGCCAGGTCGGAAACCCCAGGAATGCGTCCATGCCGACGATCAGGAACAAGGCGTCAGCCGGCGATTCACGCCGCAATTCCGCCAACGTATCCACTGTATAGCACGGTGTGGTCCGGGCGAGCTCACGTTCATCCACATGGAAGCGGGGTTGGCCTGCGACCGCGGCCTCGAGCATCGCAAGACGCAGTGGTGCCGGCGCGAGCGGCAGATGCCGGTGCGGGGGGTACCCAGTCGGGATAAAGCGGACCTGATCGAGGGCCAGCGCGTCCAGTATCTCCAGAGCGGGCCGCAGGTGACCCAGATGGACCGGGTCAAAGGTGCCGCCGAAGATGCCGATTTTCCTCATGCCGCGCTATGTTGCTCCTGCTAATTCGGGCCGGACAAATGCAGCCCCGCGAGACTGCCGGCCAAGTTTAACAGTTCGTCCCACGGCTGCCCCCGGGCCTGACCTTTGCTGATCCGGTCCACCTGGGCGGCACGTGCCAGCAGGCGCTGCCAATCGCGGGCCTTGCCGCGTTTGAGGGCCTGCTGGAACAGGGGGCGGCGCTGCTGCCAGACCCGCCCCAGCACTTGTTGTGCCGGGGTACCCGCTTCGATCTGCCAGGCCAGATTGGCCAGCTCACGCAGCGTATAAGTCAGGGCCCCGATGATCATGGGCGGTTCGGTACCTTCCTGCCGCAAGCCATCGAGAATCCGGATGGTACGGGCCCGGTCCCCGGCCAGCGCTGCATCGACCAGCTTGAAGGCATCGAAACGGGCGCTGTCGGCGGTCGCTTCGCGGACGGCCTCCGCATCCACCGGGCCCGGTCCACGCAACAACAGGAGTTTTTCGACCTCCTGCACCGCGGCCAGCAGGTTGCCTTCGACCCGTTCGGCGAGCAGGGCCACGGCATCGGGGGCAGGCACCAACCCACGGCTGCGCAGGCGCCGTTCCAGCCAGGCGGGTAATTGACGGGCATCGACCGGCCAGACCTGGACCATCACTCCGGCCTGTTCCAGCGCCGAGGCCCAGGCCCCGCCGCCGCGCTCCAGCTTGCCGCAGGTGACCAGCAATACGGTATCGGGGGCCGGGCTGGCTGCATAGGCAATCAGTGCCTCAGCCCCCCCATCGGCAGGTTTGGCGTTACCAAGCCGCACATCCAGCACCCGTCGGGAAGCGAACAACGACAGGTTGGCGCTGGCGTTTCTGAGCATGTTCCAGTCGAAGCCGCGCTCGACCTCGCACACCTCAAGCTCTGTATAACCCTGTCCCCGGGCAGATGCTCGCACTGCATCCGCGGCTTCCTCGCGTTGCAGCGGCTCTTCGCCCGAGATCAGGTAGATCGCGGCGAGGTCAGCCTTGAGTTGGCCCTGCAGCCTTT
>JBOIBL010000243.1:0-4333 GCA_050739495.1 Gammaproteobacteria bacterium
GCATGGTGCAGGTCAAGGATGATCGTTGGGATTGATGTAATAAAGAAGCGTCGGGTAGCTGGTATTTCCGATTTGTTATATTTCTACCGGCAGATCGCTCTCGCCGAAATGCTCCAGATAATCGGCATGTGCTGCCTTGATCACGTCATAGGCTTTCTCATGCCCGTAGATTTCCGTGATCTCGACTTTCTGATTCTTGCCGGGGACCCACTTGTAGGTGCTGAAGTAATGCACCAGCCGTTCCACCATCAGGTGCGGCAGGTCGGCCAGTTCACGCGCATGGCCCCATAGATTGTCGCTTTCCAGAACGCCGATGATCTTGTCATCGGCTTCCCCACCATCGATCATGCGCAGACCACCGACGATACGTGCGCTCATCAGTACTTCGGGGCGCGAGATAGGCCGCTCCGAAAACACACAGATATCCAGTGGATCCTTGTCGCCCGGTATCCCCTCGCCTGCCAGTGCCCCGACGCGCTCACCGCAATAGGTACGCGGAATGAAGCCGTACAAGGCCGGCATGTGTGCTGAACTGCGCTGTGGCCGATCCACGCGCAGATAGCCCGTACTCTTGTCCACCTCGTATTTCACGACATCGAACGGGGTGATCTCGATATAGGCGTTGACGACCGCAGGCGCTTCCGGACCGAGGTCCAATCCATGCCAGGGATGCGGACGCCATTGGTTATAGGGCTTCATCAGGACTCCGTCATCAAATTGTAATCGGCTGGCAATGCGATGCCCGCGCGCCCGAACTGGAGCGTGCTGACTGTTTGCCGGGATCCGGGGGTTGCGGGCTACCCGGATACCGGGCTGGCCGCAGAGTGGTCATATTTTAGCCGATGTCGTGGCTGGCGTGAATGCCGCAGGAGCAAATAGCGCTAGGCAAAACTCTGGATTTCAGTCCTTGTCGTCACGATGCGACGATGCATCCCGCTCGACCGTGTATTCACCCTCGATAGTGCTGCCACCGGTGCGACGCGGATGCCGGGGCCGCAGATCCAGCCCCAGACGCCGCCGTATCCACCACAATCGCACATAAAACGCGATGAACAGCAGCAGCCCGGCACCAAATACCACCGCCATGACGATGGCTCCCAGGAACACCATGATGCAAGCGGCGACGATGATCGCCACTGCCACCAGCAGACGCCTGAACGGACTTGGTTCTTGCATCGCAGGATTATTCATGGCGTGTTCCGTATCCTTGCATCATTGCAGAAAATGGTTGCTGATCTCACCCGCACATTGCACTGCGTCGATGGCTGACATGTCATCCTCATCGCTGCCTGCCGGCGGCATGAATGCGAGACGTCTGTGCTGATCATTTACCGTCTGCCAGCGTAATGCAGTCGAAGACCTGCGCCTTGGATAGAAGGCAGCAGTAAACCGATTCAATGCGCCAGCTATGTGCAGCGGCCCGGTGGATCCGCTGATGAATATATCGCTCATCTGCAGATGGCGGGCAAACTGCACAAGGCCAGCGCGAGAAAAATAACTCGAATGCGGTACTGCTGCAAGCAGTGCGGAGAGCTCGCGCACTTGTGGCTCTTCCCCAGGGCCGGCAGTCAGCACCACATGATGTCCGAGACGGGAATACAGGTTGCGGGCTAATGCTGCATACTGGATGAGCGACAGATTACTTGCCGAGCCGCCATGCCCTGGGTGTATGAATACCAGTTTATGTGACTCGGGTATTTGGTGTTTCTCGCGGAATTGCCGTTTCAGTTCACGGATTTCCATATCTTCGAATTGCAGATACGGGGCTGAAACCAGTTTGATGTCATTTATACCCCGTTTGTCCAGAAACTCTCTGACCAGGTCCATGTTGTATTCATATTCCGGTTTGGTTGATTCCGACCGGCGCTGTCTCAGATGCCTGTTATAGAATATCTGCGCCAGTTTCGTGGCCGGCGCCAGACGATATGGGATGCCCGCAAGCCAAGCGGCCAATCCGGTATCGAAACGGGAAAACAAGGTGATGACGGCGCTGAATTCCTTCTGTTTCATCGTGCGCGCCAGCATTCGCGCGCTCCGCCATTCGCCAGACAACTGAAGATCAAGCATCACCTCATCTACATACGGACATATCTCGGCCAACGGTGCGGTGTAACCCGGCACCAGTACCGTGATGCGCGCACCAGGCATATTTTCCCTGAGCATTGCCAAGGCCGGCCAGGCGAGCATGAAGTCGCCGAGTTTGTCGTTACGGATGACCAGGATGCGGGGGTGGAGAGTGTTCACTGTTGTTCAGGGCACTCACAAGCTGGAGTGAAATCATCGGCTGATGCGTGGTAGAAAGTAGCACGCTACGCAACCGTACGTTCTATCAGAAAATTGGCGGAGGGAGTGAGATTCGAACTCACGAAGGACTTGCGCCCTTGCCGGTTTTCAAGACCGGTGCCTTAAACCGCTCGGCCATCCCTCCAATTTTTCATATCTAATCGTGCTTATCCAGCACTACCCAAACCTGATAATGCTCGGGGTATCCGGTGATTTTCAAGACCATTCACGGGGAACAATCGTTTACTGGGCGCTTGTTCTAGCCCGTTCGCCTTCAACCACTCGGTCACCCCTCCGGCGTTTCAAAACGGACGACATTATATAACGGTGAGGCCGCTCATATAAGGATGCAGCACTTCCGGAACGTGGATACGCCCTTCTGCATCCTGGTAATTCTCCATGATGGCGATCATGGCCCGGCCTACCGCGACGCCTGAGCCATTCAGGGTATGCAGCAACTCGGGCTTGCCGGTCTCCGGATTGCGCCAGCGGGCCTGCATGCGGCGCGTTTGGAAATCCGTGCAGTTACTGCATGAGGAAATTTCGCGATAGCGATTCTGGCTCGGTAGCCAGACTTCCAGATCGTAGGTCTTGGCGGCCGAAAATCCCACATCACCTGCACACAATGCCATGACGCGGTAAGGAAGCCCCAGCGCCTGAAGAACCTTTTCGGCATGGTCCGTAAGCTGTTCCAATGCATCAAACGAATCCTGCGGACAAACCATCTGCACCAATTCAACTTTCTCGAACTGGTGCTGGCGGATCATGCCGCGGGTATCCTTGCCCGCCGAACCCGCTTCAGCCCGGAAGCATGGGGTATGCGCCACGTAGCGACGCGGCAAACTGTCGGCTTCGAGAATTTCACCCCGCGCCATGTTGGTCACCGGCACTTCCGCAGTCGGGATCAGAAACCAGCGTTGTTCGCCCTTTACTGCGAACAGGTCTTCCTCGAATTTCGGCAGTTGCCCTGTGCCACGCATGGATTCAGCATTAACCATGTAAGGCACATTCAGCTCTTCATATCCATGCTCACCGATATGCAGGTTGAGCATGAACTGGATCAGTGCCCGGTGCAGTCGCGCCAGACCTCCTTTCATCACCACAAACCTGGCACCGGTCAGTTTCGCTGCCAGTTCGAAATCCATCAAACCCTGTGCGGCACCCAGGTCCACATGATCTTTGGGAGTGAAATCGAATTTGCGCGGCTCACCCCAACGCCGGATTTCCTGATTGGCATTTTCGTCGGTGCCATCCGGTACGCTTTCGTGCAACAGGTTAGGCAGCCCATACTGAATCGCTTCGAGCTCCGCTTCCACCCTGCCGAAATCTTCCTCGGCCGCTTTCAGATTACTGCCCAGATCGGCCACCCGCGCCATCAGTGGTGCCGTATCCTGACCCTTGGCTTTTGCCATGCCGATTTCTTTGGAACGGGCGTTGCGCTCATTTCGCAACTGCTCCATGCGCGTCTGCAGTTCCTTGCGCCGGTCTTCCAGACCAGCGTATGTCGCAACATCCAGTTTGAAGCCGCGCCGGACCAGTTTATCGGCCACCGCCTGCAGGTCGTTTCTCAGTAATTTTGGATCAAGCATGATGGGGTACTATCGGATTTATTTGGTTGGTTTCTTGCGCGTACTGGCATCGCGGGCCCGCAGCTCGGCAAGCTTCTCGGCGATCCTGATCTCCAGCCCGCGCGGGACAGGATGATAATAGGTTTTCTCCGGCATGTCCTCCGGGAAATAGCGCTCGCCGGCGGCATAGGCATCCGGCTCGTCATGTGCGTAGCGATAGGCCCGCCCATAACCCAGTTCCTTCATCAACCGGGTCGGAGCATTGCGCAGATGCACAGGCACCTCCAGCGAACCGAGGCGCTGCACATCGTCCCGTGCTGCAGCCAGTGCCGTATAGACTGCATTACTCTTGGCTGCGCAGGCCAGATAAACGACCGCCTGGGCGATCGCCAGTTCGCCCTCGGGAGAACCAAGCCGATCCTGCACATCCCAGGCTTCCAGTGCCAGTGTCAATCCGCGCGGATCGGCATTGCCGATGTCTT
>JBOIBL010000244.1:0-8357 GCA_050739495.1 Gammaproteobacteria bacterium
CCTCTAAACAAAGCGCGGGGCCGGATCTGCTTGGCGTCAAACGCGGCTTCACGCTTTAAGAGTCGCCATGTCGATGACAAAGCGGTATTTGACGTCGCCCTTGACGGTGCGGTCATAGGCCTTGTTGACATCTTTCATGGCGATCTTCTCGATGTCGCAGACGATGTTGTGCTTACCGCAGAAATCGAGCATTTCCTGCGTTTCCGGTAACCCACCGATCAGCGAGCCGGCCATTGAACGACGGCCCAGGATGAACGGTCTGCCGTTGACCTGTTTCAAGGGTTCGATCGCGCCGACGATGACCATCGTGCCGTCGCGTTTCAGCAGGTCCATGTACGGATCGGTGTCGTGGCCGACCGGAATGGTGTTGAGCAGGAAGGCGAAGCTGGCTTTCGCAGCTTGCATGGCTTGAGCGTCGGTCGACAGCAGGACTTCATCCGCACCGAGTTTTTTGGCGTCTTCGCCTTTTTCAGGAGACGTTGTGATCATGACGACCCTGGCGCCCATGGCGTGCGCGAACTTGACGCCCATGTGACCCAGACCGCCGAGACCGATGATGCCGACTTTTTGCCCCGGTCCGACCTTCCAGTGCCTGAGTGGCGAGTAGGTTGTGATGCCTGCACACAGCAACGGCGCGGCGGCGGCAGGATCGAGGTTTTCCGGGATAGACAGGACAAAACGTTCGTCGACGGTAATCTTGTCGGAATAACCGCCGAAGGTTTTTTTGTGCGGCGTTCCGCCGATCTTGTCTTCGCCGCCATAGGTGCCGGTGAAGCCGTTTTCGCAATATTGCTCCAGCCCCTCGTCACAGGAAGCGCAGTGACGGCAACTATCGACCAGGCAGCCGACGCCGACCCGGTCTCCAACCTTGAATTTCGTGACCTTGCCGCCTACCGCCTTCACGCGGCCGATAATCTCGTGGCCGGGCACGAATGGATAGGAACTCCAACCCCATTCATTGCGGGCCGAATGGATGTCGGAATGACAGATGCCGCAATAGAGGATGTCGATCACGACGTCTGTCGGTCGTGGATCGCGACGTTCGAAACGAAACGGCTTCAATTCGTCGGTGGCGGATTGCGTCGCATAACCTTGGGCCTGGATGGTCATGGATTGCTCCTTACTGGTGACTATTCAAATTGACTGGCTAAAACTGGCTAAACGGGTCGGCGCCGATAACGATTACATTCTTCATAACGAAGATCGGCAACGATACACTCACGGTAGCTCTTTTGCTTTGGCCACGGCCGACATGGCATTCGGCCAGCCTGCGTAGAACGCGAGATGAGTGATCAGCTCGACAAGTTCTGCCTTGGTGACACCATTTTCGATGGCACGCGGGAGCTGACCGCGTTTTACGCAGTCAGGCGTCGCCGCGTTCAACATTATTCTCCACAATCACCGATTCCGCTCCTTCAGCCGACGCGGGCGTGCGCAGCAACACTGCACCCAGCACGGCGGCGAGCACGGCAAATCCAGCCCCCGTCATAAACGCGGCCCGGTAACCACCGGCCAGGGCTTCGAGATGCGTCGCGCCGGCAAGTGTGAGCCCGGTGGTGCGCGCAGCGGCAACACTGGCGAGTGCCGCGAGTCCGAGCGATCCGCCCAGCAGGAATGCGGTATTGACTACACCGGAAGCCAGACCGGATTCGGTCTGCGGTACTTCGCTCATGGCCGCCATCAGCACCGGATTGAACGCGATACCGGCGCCCAGGCCCAGCAACAACATGGCGGGCAACACATCGCGCATCAGGGTCCCGTCGAGTGGTGCGCGGGCAAACAGCAGCAGGCCGGTGGCTGCGATCAGCAAACCTACTGCCAACGGCCGACGCAGCCCGAAGCGGATGACGAGGGTGGCGGACACGCCCAGCGAGAACACCGCCATGAGGAGATTGGCGGGCAGGAATGCGAGTCCGATCTGCATAGGCGTGAAACCCAGCACTTGTTGCATGTAGAGCGCCGAGAGGAAGAACCAGGAAAACATGCTGGCCGACCAGAGAATGCCGATCAGACAGGAGACGGAAAGATTGCGCAGCCGGAACATACCCAGTGGCACGATCGGTACTCGCACCTGTTGCTCGATGACAAGAAACGCAGCAAACGCGACTCCGGCGGCGATCATCAAGCTCAGTGTCTGCAACGAGAGCCAGCCGGCCTGATTCCCGTTGATGATGGCATAGACCGCGAGCAACAATGCCGTGGTGACCGTCACGGCGCCGCCCAGATCCAGATGCCGCGGCCCCTCTGATTCGCCAGCGTGTACCGGCAACAGTTTCCAGCACAACAGAAACACCAGCACTCCCATGGGCACATTGACCAGGAAGATCCAGTGCCAGTTGAGGGTGCCGGTCAGTGCACCACCCAGCAGCGCACCGATGCAACCGCCGCCGGAACACACGAACCCGTACACGGCCATGGCTTTGGCCCGATCGGCCGTTTCGGTGAACAGGTTGATGATGAGCGAAAGCGATACCGCATCCACGATCGCGCCGCCGAGTCCCTGCACCGCACGCGCCGCGATCAGAAATGCCCGGGTACCCGCCATGCCGCATGCCAGCGAGGCGAGCGTGAACAGCACCAGACCCGCAAGAAACAGCCGCCGATGACCGTAAAGATCGCCCAGCCGGCCGCCCAGCAGCAGGAAGCCGCCGAAGATCAGCATGTAGATGTTCACTACCCAGGCCAGCGCGGCTTCACTGAAGCCGAGATCGGCACGGATGGACGGCAACGCTACATTCACATGGTGATATCGAGCACGATCATGAGTGCACCCAGACACAGGATGCTCATCGCCAGCCAGCGGTTACGGTAATGTTGTGCGATGTTCAAGTG
This sequence comes from Gammaproteobacteria bacterium, assembly GCA_050739495.1. GTDB lineage: Bacteria > Pseudomonadota > Gammaproteobacteria > Natronospirales > REEB76 > DASSKW01. The sequence continues at coordinate 2,833 of JBOIBL010000244.1, forward strand.
CACACTCCTGACGAAAATTACGCAGCACTATACATGGAACAATCGCAATTTATTTCGAATAGAGGATCAGCCTTTTATAATTAATCGCGCAGCCAACCGAAATGTCCGCGGCTTCCCTTATCCAAGTCGACGCCAGCATTCAAAATGCCTTCACGTTGCTTGTGGACACGTTACGTTACAGACTTTGTTATTGGGCAGGAAATTATCTGAACCGTGTAGGCATAACCGGAAACTGGGATTTAAATATTTCCGCAACGGAAATTTATTACTCTCTCGCACATGGTCACGGGTGTGGGATTACACTACCATCCCCTGTACATCTGAAAATATGCCAAAGGGGTGACATTCCCTTCCCCTTCGTCGGATTTTTAAACCCTAATTCCCTCTTTCCTTGGGACAGGGTGCCCGAGATGAGGGCCGGAAATATCCAGCGTTGAATGCTCTTTCGCACTCTCGCCCCGACCCCTCTCCCGGCGGGAGAGGGGTTCGACACATTTTTGAGATAGGCTCCAGATATTTCTCAGATGTCACATTCCGGCGGTGTGTTGCTCGGAGCGGTATTGGATTTGTTGCCCTTGTGCAGTTGGATATTGCCGCCGCCCGGATTGGGACCACCCAGGGTATGATCGGGATCGCCTTCAGTGCTATATACAACCACTCCGTTTTTCCCGAGTCGAATGATGAAAATATCGTTACGGCCGGGTTCACCATTATCTTCAGCGCGCACGTGAAATGCCACGTTTCCATACAGATTTGTGTCGGCGAATCCGCATATGTCCCGCGTATTAGGTGAAAGGTATGGCCCGCCTTCCGGAACAAAGTAGCCGGTAATGCTGGTCCAATGCACCTTCAGACCGGTGCCGTGATCAATGTACTCGAGATGGCCCCACCAATTTCCGTTTTTTACGCCGCCAGCAACGCCGAAGTTGGCCTTGGCACCGCTGGCACGCATGATCCATCCACCTCCAGTGAGGAAGTCACCCGGTGATGGCACCTCCCCGGCGAACACGGCAGTTGCGATTGCAGCAAATACCAGCGCGGCAGTCACGGACACACGTTTTCTCGATTCGAAGAAGACTTTTAAACAGCGCATGATCTTGCTCCTCCTTCTTTAGATATCGTCGCCAGCAGCAACGAAGAAGTGGAATCGCCCTTCATAATGCGGCGGTTGGGCGTGATGAGCCACTCCGACATGATGGTGCCGGAGACGACGGGTTTTCCAGACGAAACGATTGCGTTCAGTAGCGACTGCGTCTGCAAGCTGTCACCACTCATCACACCGCTGCCCGCAGTGGCCGTACCAATCACTACGTCTCCAACTCCGTAGATAATGATGTGTATGGCGTTTACCACCATGGTTCCGGTCGAGGAGACGTGCTGCTCGTTCAGGATTATCTTGCCGCCAGGCAACGGAACCACCTGGTTGGAATCGCCCGAGACGGAAATCAACGAACCATTAACCAGCAAGTCGTCGATTTCCGAGTACCCCTGCGCTGCGGCACCCGTGGGAGCGCTGGCTCGCGCCATCGCGAAGGCAAGGCCGATAGTGTCTCCGCCGATATTCAGTCCCACGTTGGAAAGCGACGTCTCGGAGGCGACTTCATCGGGCACGCTGAAAGTGGTTGCGTGCAACGTCTCGGCGCTTATCAGCGAAAGGACGGAGCCCGTGGGCATTGACGCCTGATGACTGTCGTTGCTTCCATTGAGAGTTCCGGTGTCGGCAAGCGCTTCGCTTACCAAAGGTCCCGGAATACCCAAGAACCCGATTCTCCCGTTAAGGCTGACCTTAACTGCAGCGGCCTCGCCGTTGACCTGCGTTGCAGCCAGTGTTGGCGCAGTAAACATAACCGACAGCATCGCCACCGCGATCATTGCCGAACAGCACCGACGTAAAAAAACAATGCTGTGATTCATCTTGACCTCCTAAACGTTTAAGATATCGATAGGTTTAAGTTAAGTCCACAACAAGATTTCCTCCTGGAAGATTCCTTCCAGGCTTCCCCACCCACGAAATCGCCCTGCTGGGAATTCGTCATACGACCTTAATTAGTCTTTAGTATTAATAATCGGTTTCCGCGATGCGGGTAAGAAGGCAAATACAGGATTTCGAAATCAAATAAACCTGACACGGGTATCGGGAGAAACTAGGATAGGCGGCGCAACAACGACGCCAAAGTAACGATCGGCTGCAGCCTCGATCAACCAGACCAAGGCTTCACGCGACAGGTTCACGCGGGTTGTGGCCGGAATTGAGGGCGATCAACCCGATGGCAACCAGGCGACAGATGTTGTCGGCGATCCGCTCTGCGATTGGACGTGGATCGGCCGCGCTCAACTGGAACGAGAGACTGTTCTGGGTATTTCTGTACTTACTGTACCAATGTGTATTGGTACAGTAGATTAAAAGCGAGACGGCGACGTACCAAGGGCATATTTGTGGGCCGAGATCCCAAGCGCGCCTGAAACCCAAGTCCCGATCTCAACCTGGCAGGGGCGGCGATTTTTCTGCTCCTTATCCCGCGAGAGGAGAGGGGGAATGACGGTCGGCCGCATGGCCGGCCGATCCGGCTTTAGCCGGCGGAGTATTCATACTTACAGCGGACTTTGGGAAACCTATCGATCTTCGTGCCATCGGTGTTTGGCCAAAACGATCAAACCTGTTTGAAGCGCACACTTTGTAAGAGAACTCTGACTTCTTAATTATTGGCACCTGTGAGAAACAAGGCCTGACCAAAACGGTCAGGCCTCAAGCAAACGAACCGTATCTTTCTGATCGGTTCAGGATTCGGCTGGATCCTTAATTGTTCACCACATGCGCATTCCACGCTTCGAGCCCCGACTTGGGTTGCGTCAGGGCGCGCTGCGGTCGTTTCAGTCCCTTGTAGTCGTTGCCATTGTGATGTTGGGCCAGCTTCAACGCGCGAGCGGCGAGACTCATCAGCTCGTCAACACCCTCACTTACGGTGTATTCCGTGATACCGATGGACAGGGTTATACCGAATACACCGATGTGGGTACGAATCGACTTGAAGTCCATCGCCGAGTGAAGGGCCTCGGCACACTTCATCGCACTCGGGAAATCGGCCCCCGCCAGCAGCAGGCTGAAACGCCCGCCGGACATACGCCCAAGAGGTTTGTAGTCCACACCCCATGCTTCCAGTGCGCAGGTCCTGTTAATCAGCTTGGTGGCGCGTTCGGTGAATTCACGCAAGATCTGACTGGATGCAGTGTTACCGATCTTGTTTAACATTTCATCGTAATGATCGATCTCGATGAGGCCGACAGAAAAAGTGCCTCCACCTTGATCAACCCTGGTCTTCGCCTTGATCAGCTGGTTACGAAAGTAGGGATATTTGAGCGCCGTGGTCTCGGCATCCTGGGTCGTGAACTCATGGATGCGCGATTCGGCTTCTTCCAGCGCAACTTCCTGCAGACGATGCTCCTCGCGCACCCGCTCATACGCGGCCGCGCGCCGATACAGGAATGCCGTCATGATCCCCGAAACCATCAACATGAAGATCGCATCGGAACGCTCCGTCAGATCCAGATCCGTAAGCAGTCCGGTGAACACACTCAGATACGCGGCGAGGAACAGCACAAAGAGTGCGATAATGTTACGCGGTCGCAGTCGCGGCAGACTGACCGCTGTCCACAACATGTACGCCATGATCATGAGTCCTGGCCGGCTTACTGGGCTGACAATAGCGTACAGGCCACAACATACGAAGATGCCGAGTGCTGCCTGGATGAGCAGCGCTTCAGGATCGTTGAGGCGCTCTGCCAGACCGCTGATCCGGATCACCGCGACCAGCGCCGAGGCTACAATAGCGGCGACTGCAAGCTGGACCACGGCAACCGTGTTCAACGGCTGCGCATAGATAGGCAGCGCTGCCAGCGCAATGAATGCCGCATAGATAGCCAAGCCGCTATAAAAACTCTTTGAATTTACAGTATTCATAATCCACCTTCCTGTTCAAGAACTAGCGATAGATGGCCTAAAAAAGGTGCCGCATTCCGGCGTTTGGTAACTCGCTGCAGCGGGGTTAACAGGCACTTTCCCTGAGTACGAGTAAACCATTCCCGAAAGCAAGCCACCATCGGGCCATAGCCCGAGAGGGCATTGGGGTTTACCCCGATGCCTTCATTTGACCGCCATTTGACTGGCTCTATGCGGCGGTGGCCCGTGTATCGGGGACTCCGAAAAGACTCAAACCGCCCGGATCATTCCCTGCAGCGGGCATCAGAGCGATAAAATCGCTCTGCAATGAGAAGCACGTGTTTTATTAACCACGAATGAAGGCATCCGCCTATAATGCCGTGCGACGAAACGCCGCGTTTGAGCTGTAACAAAAATGCGACCGCTATTTGCTATTGTTGCCCAGGCAGACCTGACACGGAAATAACATCGCGATGAACCAGGAAATCCAACAGCATCTATCCCGAGTAGACGAACCACCGCAGACCTCGATGCCGGCACCCTCATCAGAGACCGTGCTGGCCATCTCGAACCTTTCCAAGACCTACGCTTCCGGTTTCCAGGCACTGAAGAATATCAATCTGGAAATCCGGCGCGGCGAGATCTTCGCTTTGCTGGGACCGAACGGTGCGGGCAAGACCACGCTTATCAGTATCGTCTGCGGCATCGTCAATCGCAGTGAGGGCGATGTGCAGGTGGATGGACGTGACATCGTGAAGGAGTACCGCGCCACTCGTTCCATCATCGGGCTGGTGCCTCAGGAACTGACCACCGATGCCTTCGAAACAGTGTGGGATACCGTCAGTCTCAGTCGCGGCCTGTTCGGCAAGGCACCGGATCCCGCTTACATTGAGAAGGTGCTGCGCGATCTCTTCCTCTGGGACAAGCGCGACAGCCGCATCATGATGCTCTCCGGCGGCATGAAACGCCGGGTGATGATCGCCAAGGCGCTCTCGCACGAACCATCAGTATTGTTCCTGGACGAACCGACCGCAGGGGTGGACGTCGAACTGCGCCGCGAGCTGTGGCAACTGGTCAGAAAACTCCGCGCCAATGGCGTCACCATCATCCTCACCACACATTACATCGAGGAAGCCGAGGACATGGCCGACCGCATCGGCGTCATCCACAAAGGCGAGCTGATCGTGGTTGAGGAAAAAGCGGAACTGATGCGCAAACTGGGCAAAAAACAACTGGTGCTGCATCTGCACGAACCGGTCAGCGAGATTCCGGCTGGTTTGAGCGACTACGCATTGGAATTGCGGAACCACGGCAGTGAACTCGTCTATACCTACGATACGCATGCGGAACGCACCGGTATCACCAAGCTGCTCGCCGACCTCAGCCGGGCGGGGCTGAATTTCAACGATCTGAATACCAAACAGAGTTCACTGGAGCAGATCTTCGTGGGCCTGGTGGGAGAACATAAATGAACGTGTACGCAGTACGCGCCCTGTATAAATTCGAGATGGCCCGCATGAAACGCACGCTGGTGCAGAGCGTGATCTCCCCGGTCATCTCCACGTCGCTGTATTTCGTGGTGTTCGGT
>JBOIBL010000245.1:0-9897 GCA_050739495.1 Gammaproteobacteria bacterium
TTTTTGCGACACCAGCGCCGGGGCACGCTGGCATCCACTACACCGGTTTCTGCCCCTTCCACCAATAACGCAGCGATACGGATCCGTGCCAGGCTGAAGGCGAAACGACGGGCACCGGTCTCAAGTACATCGCGGCCGGCACTCGCCGCATTGGTCGACCAGGCTTCGAGTTCCGCGAGTGAGGTCAGAGCATTTTGCAAACAATCCTGCAATTCAGGTTTGCGTACCGGCTCCAGCCGCTGTCTGGTATCCGCTGCGAATATTTGCAGAGCCTCGGTTTGCTCCAGCACCCGTAACACGTCCAGCGACAATACGTTAGTCGTGCCTTCCCAGATCGATAACACCTGGCAATCGCGCAACAGCGCCGGCAGCCCGGTATCCTCGATGTAGCCCTGACCACCAAAGCATTCCAGCACTTCGCTGGCAACGGCGATGGCTTGCTTGCCGGTATAGAGCTTTGCCACAGGAGTCAGTAACCGCAGCAACGCTTTCTCTGCTTCGGTAGCAACGCCGGTTTCTTCACGCCCCACCAGCACCGCCAGCTCGAAGACGAGATGGAAGGCACCGGTAAACTCACAGTCGAGATCCGCCAGCGTCTCGCGATGCAAGGGATGTTCGATAAGCAATTTCCCGAACGCCCGGCGACGTTGTGCGTAATCCTGTGCCAGCGCCAGACCGCGCCGCATGTAGCTCACCGCCGACACCGCGTTGTAAAGCCGGGTAATGTTGAGCACGGTGGCAATCGTACGCACACCCTTGCCGGCTTCGCCGATACGCACCGCGGGGGTACCTTGCAGCGTCAGTTCGGCGGTGGGCAGAGCCCTGGTGCCGAGCTTGTCCTTGAGTCGATGCAGGAAGATGTTGTTCAGTCCACCCGCCGCATTCCGCAGTTCAAGGCAGAACAGACTGAGTTTGCCCGCCACATCCGGGTCGCGTGCCAGCGTCAGCGCCACTTCGGACGTCGTGGCCGAGGTAAACCACTTGGTCCCGTATAGAGCGAAACCGGCGCCTTCGCGCCGCGCTTCGGTCGTGGTGCCACTCACGTCGGAACCACCGGTGCGTTCCGTCATCCATTGACCCGAAGTCCACATCAGGGCTGGATCGCGGCTGATCAATCGGGGCAATACCCGCTGTTTGAGGGTCTCGTCACCATACAGTTCGATCACCCGCGCCGCGCCATCGGTCATGGCCATTGGACAGGAACAGATCGCTGAAGATGGGTTATATAAGTAGAGTCGCGCACATTGATGCACGCGTGACCAGGCGCCGTGCTGGCGTTCATAGGCCGTGGCGACGATCCCCTCCTCCGCCGCCACCCGGTGCAGGGCCTGCCAGCCGGCCGCGACCTCGATGTGGTCGATGCGTCGGCCCCAGGCGTCATACGGCACGTGCCGGGGTGGATGGGCTTGGGCATCGGCGGCCATCTCGAGCATGTCGCCGGCAGCGCGAGCGCCCAGCCGCATTAATCCGGGCTCGATTGCGGACAACACCGCTGCAGGCAAATGGGCCTGCAGCCAGCTGCGCAGGACCGGATCGTCATTAAACTGATTGGACAGACGCGGGGCGTCCTGAAAAAATTCGTTGTCATTCATGGCATTACGTCACACACCATCCGTCGCCAGTTCCCGCGCGTCTGTCGCACCAAGGCCATTTCCGCTTGCATGCTCGACTATAGTGTACGGCATGAAAATCGAACGCGGCTTCACCCTGATGGAACTCCTGGTCACGCTCGCCATAGCGGGCGTGCTGTTGACGATGGCCGTACCCAGCTTCAAGACCACCATCACCAACAACCGGCAGGTGGCGCAGATCAACGAATTACTCGGCGCAATCATGTACGCCCGGTCCGAAGCCATCACTGAAAACAAATCGACCATCCTGTGTGCGAGCAGCGATGAAACGAGCTGCAACACCAACTGGAGTCAGGGATGGATCGTGTACGTTCCATCCGGCAGCACCATTACACCGTTACGGGTACACAGCGCGTTGGATGGCGGCAATACACTCAAGAGCGATACTGCAATCGGTACCACTATCACTTTCAAGAGTAACGGCACCAGCAGCACCACCGGCACCGGTACTTTCACGCTCTGCGATTCCCGCGGCAGTTCCTATGCACGAGCTCTGAGCTTGAGCAGCACCGGCATCGCGCGAGCCTCACAAACCGTCGGCAAAGAAATCGACGGGACTACCGCATTGAGTTGCCCATGATGAAAATCAATCGACATTCCAAAAGACACGGCACCCTGGGTTTTACGCTCATCGAGGTACTGGTATCGCTGGTGGTTCTGTCGGTCGGTCTGCTCGGTATCGCCGGCATGATCAGCGTTTCGCTAAAAAGCAGCGGCAGCACTTATACCCGTACTCAGGTTACCGCATTCACCTCCAATATCCTGGACCGGATGCGTGCAAACCGCACCAGTGCGCGGGGCAATGGTTACGATACGACCTTCACCGACACCATACCCAGCAGCTACAAGGACAAGTGCCTGGGGGCCACTGCCACTTGCTCGGTGAGCGATCTTGCCAAATTCGATCTCTATCAATGGAAAGCGGACCTTGCGGCTCAGCTTCCCGACGGTAAAGGCAGCATCGTGACGGTTGGAGTGGGCAACATGACGCAAGTCACCATTACCATCCAGTGGAATGATGCACGTGCACAACAGGCGCTGGGCGAAACCAGCAGCTCTTCGCCAGCCCCTTCCTCCCTGAGCATCACAACCTCATTATGAAAACCCGCTCTGCCAAACATGTAATCGATGCCCCCCGGCAAGTCGGCTTGTCACTCGTCGAATTGATGGTGGCGCTGGTGATCGGTCTGATTCTGACTGCCGGAGTGATTTCGGTATATCTGACCAGCAAGAAATCATATAGCGCCGACACCGGTCTGGCGCAGGTTCAGGAGAACGGCCGGTTTGCTCTCAGCTTCCTGGAACCGATCGTGCGCATGGGCGGCTTCATGGGTTGCGCACGCACCAGCAACCCCACCAACCTGGTCAAAAGTGGAACACCATCTGTTACCTCCGATCCGGCATACGATTTTGGAAGCCCGGTGGAGGGGTACGACTTCACCAATGCCAGCGTGAACACTCAGGTGAGTGGCAGTTATCAGTTGCCGACCAGCATCAGCGTGGACGGCAGTAACAGCGATTGGACTCCGAACCCGCCATCCAGCTTGTTCGACAAGCTCTCATACATCATCCCGGGCAGCGATATCCTGGTTGTCCATGAGGCCTCGGCTTCGCAATACGATATCGAACCCAATCCTCCGGGCAGTACGAATTACACCCAATCCAGTGCCAGCGGCATACCGGTCGCCTCCACCTATGCGGCGACTTTCAGTGTCGGCCAGCTGGGAATTATTGCGGATTGCAAAAACGCCGACGTGTTTAAGGTTACCGACACCGGGTCGGGTGCGGGACCGATCAAATACGCTTCCACCTTGAGCCGGTCCTATGGCCAAGGTTCCCAGATCGCATCTATGCAGACCTATGTGTTCTATATCGGCCAGAGTCCAACCGACAAATCACCGGCGTTGTATCAGGTAAGTTTTGACACCAGTGGCGCCAACGCAGGACAACTTGGCAGCCCTGTCGAACTCGTTCCCGACATCGAAAACATGCAAGTGCTATACGGCGTGGATACGAGCAGCGATAAGGTCGCCAATCAATACGTCGACGCTGATACTGTAAGTGCCGCCAATGCCGGTCTCGGCGAATGGGGTAGCGTGGTCACGGTGCGCATCGCATTGATCGCCCGCAGCGACGACTTCATCACAGACCAGACTCCCGCGACCGCACAGACTTTTAATCTGAATGGCGTCACCGTCACCGTGCCTCTCGACCGCCGCATCCGCCGCCAATTCGTGCAAACCATATCCCTGAGGAACATGCTGCCATGAACCGCATTCCGCATTCATTCAGCGTCGTCGCACCACGCCAGGAAGGCGTGGTGCTGGTCATCACCCTGATCCTGCTGCTGGTACTCACGCTGGTGGGGCTTGCGGCCACGTCCAGTACGTCGCTGGAAGAGCGCATGACGGGCAACCAGCGCGACATGCAGGTGGCTTTCCAGGCTGCAGAAGCCGGGTTGCGCGATGGAGAAAGCGCTTTGCAGAACTCCACCCTGCCCGCTTTCGACAATTCGGGCGGAGCGTATGACGCAACCACGGATACCAGCGTCAGCAACTGGGAAGACTATGCGCGGAACCTTACCTGGGACGACAGCAACTCGGTCGCGTATACCGCAGCACTCGATCCGAAACCCAGCCAGCCGCCACGTTACTTCCTGTTACTGACCACCCTGAGCGGACAATCCAGTGGTGGCAGTCTGGCCTCCGATCAACCACCCACCACCTCTACCGTATACAAGGTCTTCGCACGCGGCGTCGGCTTGAGCGGCAAGACGGCGGTAATCCTCGAATCCAGTTACGACTGAAGCACCCCGTCTTCAGGAGAAGCGACCATGAAAACCCGGATATCGCGCAAATTGACCCTTCTGTTCGGCACCATCCTCCTGGGAGTGGGTGCTTTCAGTGCGCTGCCTGCGACGGCGGCAAACATCGCCCAATCCCCCTTATTCGTCACGGTGACCGTGGCCCCCAATATCATCCTCACACTGGATGATTCCGGTTCGATGGCCTGGGGTTATGTGCCCGATGCACTGGGTGGCAACGGCAGTGGCACCGTCGAATGCATGGTCAATTGCCCGAGCTACACCGCATCACAGTCACAATCCTGTGTCAGCGGACATTGGGAGTATCAAGAGTACAAAAAGAACAAGTATCATTGGGTCTATGTCTGTGACCAGTACGAAACGGTTACGAATTACTCTTATGGTTCGCCTTACGTCTCGGGGCCGGCGTGGTTTCCGACCAACAGTGTGTATATCCCGGATACATTCCACTTCAAATCCAGCGCCTTCAATCCGCTGTATTACGATCCCACCATTATCTATAAGGCGCCGTACACGGATACCGCGACCAAAGACGCCGTTTCCAAGGGAACCGCTACCAGGCTAACCACGTCGTTCACTCAAGCCTGGGTCAATGGTTATAATCAAAGCGACGGTTACGTTAACCTGTCCACAAGTTACTCAGCGACCACCACATACGATCCGAGCGGCAGCAGTCAGAGCACCGACAGTTGCAACTACTTCGACGTCAGCGTGAACAGTAACGGTTCGCTCAGGTCTATCAGCTGCAATAACAGAAATAATCCCGGGGCGGCGTTCTACTACACTTATGACAACCGGGACGCGAGCGGTAAATGCGCGGACGGCAATGCCCCCGACCTCACTGACGACAGTTGCTATACAGAACATACCGTCAGCTCCACCTCCGGGCCGGGCAGCACCGACGAACGACAGAATTTCGCAAACTGGTATTCGTTCTACCGTACTCGCAATCTCACCACCGTCACCGGCGCCAACCTGGCGTTCTCGGGAGTGGATGAGATAGACCGGGTCGCCTGGCAGAACCTGCATACCTGCACCGCATTCGCTTCCACCGGTTGCACCGGCTGGAACAGCACTTCTTACGACAACCGTATCTCGGCCCTCGGCACTTTCGACAGTAATGGCAATCTGACCGGCCATCAGCACAAAAAGGATCTGCTCGATTGGCTGGCGCATTTCCCGGCCAGTGGCGGCACACCCCTGCGTGGTGCTTTGGTAAGAGCGGGTCAGTATTACCAACTTGATGGCCAAAACAGCCCTTACGCCCAAACCCCTTATGTCGATAAGGGTACGGAGTACGAGTGCCGCCCCGATTACACCATCCTCATGACTGACGGTTTATGGAATGGCAGTGATCCCAGCGGTTTCGGCGACGAAGACGATACCGCCATCACGTTACCGGATAAGACCCAGTACACCCCTATAACACCTTATCTTGGTGTCAATGCTTCCGGAGGGTGGTCGGGCCCCGCCCCGACGCTGGCTGACATCGCGTTCTATTACTGGGCACATGACCTGAATACCAATCTGGCCCAGACCGATTCATTGAAATACACGCCGTACAACCAGAACGTCACGGTCTACGACAGCAACGGAAACCCCGGCAACCTGACGCCGTACTGGAATCCGGAAAACGATCCCGCCAACTGGCAACACATGGTGACTTTCACTGTGGGTCTGGGCCTGAGCGGCACATTGACGACCCCGCCGGTGTGGGGCGGCAGCACTTTCGCCGGTACCGGTTTCGGCGATCTGGTAACAGGCACCTCCTGGCCGACACCAAACAGTAACAGCGATAATAATGTCTGGGATCTGTGGCATGCCGCCATCAACAGTCGCGGTGAATTTTTCGCGGCTGACAGCCCGCAGAAAATCGCTGCAGCGTTCAACGATATCGTTAACCGGGTGCAAAGCCGTACCGGTTCGTCTTCGGCAATCGCAGTCAATTCCACACGCCTTGATTCCAATACCCTGATCTATCAGGCGCAGTTCACCAGCGGTGACTGGACCGGCGACGTGCTTGCCTACCCGATTGGCAGTCAGGGCGAGGTGCAGACCTACAGCTGGAAAGCGAGTCAGCAACTTCCTACCCTGGCCAACCGCAAGATATTCACTTGGAATAGCACCACCTCTGCGGGGTTGAATTTCTACGTGAATGGAACCAACAATTTCAGTAATCTGACTACTAATGAAAAGGCCGCACTTAACACCGATGCGACCGGAGCGACCGATACCGAAGGTTCCGATCGGGTCGCGTACCTGGCTGGCGATCAATCCAAGGAACTGAGCCAGACCAGCGGTATCTTCCGCACCCGCAGTTCGCTGCTCGGCGACATCGTGAATTCCAATCCGGATTACGTAGGCAAGGAGGATTTCGGGTTTACCAACCTTACTCCCGAAGGATCCAGCTATCCGGCTTTCGTCGCGACCAAGTCCAGCCGCACCCCGGCGTTATATGTGGGGGCCAACGATGGCATGCTGCATGCCTTCAACGCCAGTACCGGCACCGAATTGTTCGCTTACGTACCGCGCGGCGTTTACTCCAAGCTGAGCAAACTCACCGCCGATGGCTATGTTCACAATTATTACGTGGATGGTTCTCCGCAATCCGTGGATGCCTATATCCCCATCGGGGGTGTCTCTGCCTGGCACACTCTGTTGGCGGGTTCCACCGGTGCCGGTGGACGTGATGTGTTCCTGCTGGATGTCACGAATCCCGATTCGTTCGCCGCCTCCAACGTGCTCTGGGATTACGACGGTGCAACCGCGGGCGACAATGATATGGGTTATACGGTCGGCCAACCCACCATCGCACGCTTCAAGGACGGCGACTGGTACATGATCTTCGGCAACGGCTACAACAGTCCGAATGGCCATGCCGTGCTGTACATGTACAACCTTGATACCAAGACCCTGCTCAAGTTCGACACCGGCAAAGGCTCTGTCGCATCGCCGGACGGCATGTCCACACCAGTCCCGGTGGATTACAACAACGATCGTGTTACCGATGCGATCTATGTCGGCGACGTACAAGGCAACCTCTGGAAGATCGACACGAGCAGCGCGACCCCGGGCACTGGCACCGGCGCCGACCTGATTGCGAGTTCAGCCAATTGGGGCTTCAGCCTTCAGAACGCCGGCAATCCGGTAGCCTTGTTCACCGCCCACGACGACAACGGCAATGTCCAGCCGATCACCTCGCGGCCGCAGGTCGGCCGTGACGACCTGGGCCGGATCATGGTGTATTTCGGTACCGGGACCTATTTCCTTGAAGGAGACAACATCGTCCCCAGCAATCCTCCGATCCAGAGCTTCTACGGCATCGTGGATGATCAGAATAATAGCGGTACTACCGTGGTTCGCAGCACGAATAGCAGCACCAACCAGTTGGTAAAACAAACTATCCTGGATGAAGGAGTTGTAACGAGTTCGGGCGTGCCTTATCGCATTACCAGCGATAATCCGACACCGACTTCCTCGACACCGCCGAACCGTGGCTGGTATCTCGATCTCTACTACAAGGACGCCACAAATACCGTCACCGACGCGGGTGAACGGGTAGTAAGCGACGCGATCCTCCACGGCGGACGCATCATCTTCACCACCCTGATACCCACCGGTTCGGGCTGCGACTACGGCGGTAATTCCTGGCTGATGGAACTGGACGCTTCCACCGGTTCGCGCCTGACTTCCTCACCGTTCGACCTGACTGGTAATAACAAGGTCGACACCGGCGATTTGGTGACTCTCACCAACCCGGATGGCACCACTGTCACGGTGGCAGCCAGCGGCAAGAAATCCGATGTCGGCATCATCAAGACACCGGGTATCATCACCGCTGGCGAACTGGAATATAAGTACTACAGCGGCAGCACCGGCAAGATCGGCGAGACGGTGGAGAGCGCTCCATCCAATACCAGTGGCCGGCTGTCCTGGAAACAGTTGCTGCCACAGCCATGACCTGAGCCGGGTGATTGGGGACCGTATCCACGGCCCCGATCACCCGGGGTATGGACAGCTGCGCATCCAGACGGCACACTGGCCGGCAAGCGGATGGGCCTGCCGGTCATCTAAATTGAGGAATCCTGTCATGCGCAAAAGCAAAGGTTTCACGCTGATCGAATTGCTGACGGTGGTGGCTATCATCGGCATCATCGCAGCCATCGCCTACCCTTCCTACCTGAACTCGATGCGCAAAGGCCGGCGTTCGGATGGACAGGCCGCGCTAACCCAGGCCGCACAATCACTGGAACGTTGCTACACGCAATCCGGCAATTATTTGTCGAGTTGCAGCATGGCCAACACCCTCAAGACCGCGGGGTTGGCAAGCCAGGAGAGTTACTATCGCGTGGTCGGCACCATCAGCGCCAACACTTTCAGCCTCACTGCGGTAGCACAAGGCATCCAGGCAGATGATACGACCTGCCAGAACATGCATCTGACCAGTGCGGGCGCGAAGACGCCGTCAAATTGCTGGTAATCATGAGATAAGCCGCGCAGAGACAAAACCGGGCAAAAGTCCGGTTTTGTTTTGTCACGTCGCTGCGAATATTCCCTGGGACTCATTTTCCCCATTTGCTTGCGGCATCCAGCCTGGTCGCCACTTGCGGACTTGCACTGCCACCCCCACCTACGCGACCATGACGCCCCGCTCGCTGCCCCTCAGATACCCATGAACCCCGATAGCAACCTGGACACCCGCCTCAATCGTCTCCTGACACAGGATCGGTCTATCCTGCGTGACGGGCAGAAAGGTCTGGAGAAGGAGAGCCTGCGGGTAAATAGCCGCGGTTGCCTGGCTCAAACACCGCACCCACGGGCGATCGGCTCGGCGCTCACTCATCCACACATCACTACCGACTATTCAGAAGCACTGATCGAACTGGTAACTTCACCGTTTGCCGATACCCGCGACACCCTGCATTCCCTGTGCGACATCCACAGTTTTGTGTATCAGCATCTCGGCGACGAGATGTTGTGGGCCACCAGCATGCCGTGTGTGCTCGAAGATGATGCGCATATCCCCATCGCCGATTACGGCAGTTCGAATGTCGGCATGATGAAACACGTCTATCGGCGCGGTCTCGGTTATCGCTACGGCCGCAGCATGCAGACCATCTCCGGAGTGCATTTCAATTATTCGTTTCCGGAAGCGTTGTGGCCCGTGTTCCAGTCGCTGCATGGCGATACCGGCCCGTTACGAGGCTTCGTGGACAACAGTTATTTCGCCATGCTCAGGAATTTCCAGCGCGCGAGCTGGTTACTGCTGTATCTGTTCGGCGCTTCACCCGCGGTATGCAAGAGTTTCCTGCGTGACAACGACATCGGATTCAGCGAGTTCGATGCCCATACCTGGTACGAACCTTTCGCCACTTCTCTGCGCATGAGCGATATCGGTTACAAGAACAAGAACCAGGCGCGCGTCGGCGTCAGCTATGACAG
>JBOIBL010000246.1:0-3970 GCA_050739495.1 Gammaproteobacteria bacterium
CGAATACACTTTCGAAGATGGAGAAGGCCACGCCGGTAAATGCCGAAAAAGCGCTTGCTGAACGCGAAGCGGAATTCCTTAAAACCGCACCAGTCGTGAAGCGCGCGAAGTCGTTGGGCGCTCCGGAATCCGCAAAATCAAGCACGAAGTCGGAACTCAAGGGGAAGCGATCGGCACAGGAAGATCGGGCGTGGAAAATTGCTCACGAAGAAGCCCTCCAGGATTGGCAGCACCGTGGCGAGGAGTTGATCGCGAATGTCATTCAGTCGTCACCGGCGCGCATCGCGATGGCCATCCTGCTCCGCTTCCACCAGGCGTGGGACGCTGCAATCTCTGACTGGCCTGACGAAAAACGTATAGCAGCTGCTGTCAAAAAGCTCAAGCCCTTCCTGACGAAACTGCAGAAGGCTGACGGTAAATCGCTTATCGAACTCGCTGAATCGCTCAAGCCTGAGCCCAACAACAAGGTATGGCCATTCGATGATTGGAATGGACTCGGTAACCCGCAGATGCTCGAAGCAGTCGCGGCCGCACTCAACATTACGCTCTCCAAACAGCCCCTGGAAGAGAACTTCAAGCAAGCAGCCGCTTCCGGCATCACGAAAACGACGAAACGGGCGCGCGCCAAGTGACGAAGCATAAGTGCCAGCGGTGTAAACGATCCCTCCCCGTGCGACGGGGACGACCGCCTGCACACTGCTGGCGATGCAAAAAAGCACTGAGCTCTGCCGTCCTCAAAAATGCGGCATGGACCAAGCGTGATCACGCGCTGTTACGGAAACTTTGGCCGACAACGCCGGCATCCGTGATCGCGTCGAAATTGAAACGGACCGACAAAGCTGTGTCAACACGCGCTAAGGTGTTGGGGCTGAGGAAGGTAAAACAACGGAAGGTCTGGGCACCAGCCGAATTGAAAAAACTCCGCAAGCTGTACCCGGATACCAAGACGGATAAGCTGGTAGACATTTTCGGTTGCTCGGTGCGCTCGATCTATCGCCAGGCGAAGACTCACGGTATTACCAAAAGCGCCGCCTATCTTGCCACTCCGGATGCCTGTCGCCTTCGCCGTGGTGAACACGTTGGGAAGCAGTTCTGGTTCCCGAAGGGGCACGTGCCAGCAAACAAAGGACTGCGCAGGCCTGGCTATGCGCGTGGCCGCATGCGCGAGACACAGTTCAAGAAAGGCGCAAAACCGCAGACGTGGAAACCGATCGGAACCGAGGTTGTGGATGCCTACGGCTATCTCAAACGCAAGGTTCGCGACGGCATGAAACCAGCCGTCTATAACTGGGACTTCGTGCACCGGCTGCTTTGGACAGAACATCACGGACCAGTCCCAAAGGGCCACATCGTAGCATTCAAAGACGGAAACAAAACCAACATCGTTATTGAGAATCTTGAGCTGCGATCGCATGGCCAGAATATGCGTCATAACTCAATTCACAACCTGCCGCCAGAGTTGCGCCAGGTCATTCAGCTCACGGGCGCCGTGCGCGCCCATGTCACCAGGAGACAACGACGTGAAGAACAAGATCGAGGATCTGAGAAATCATCTGTTCGAGACGCTCGAGGCACTAAAGGACAAAGACGATCCGATGCCAATCGACCGCGCCAAAGCAATCGCGGACATCGCACAAACGATCGTCAACAGCGCAAAGGTCGAGGTTGATTATTTGAAGGCAACAGGGAATGTCACCACAACTGGGTTTATGCCAGCAGATCAAATCGGAACTGTTGAGCGAGCACAGAAACGGTTGGCGAGATAATTCAGGAGATCCGACATGAGGCCTAAAAATGAAATTACCCCCCCCCGTGAGGGCGACATATTCGTCGGCACATCGACGCACCGCCGCATACTCGCGGCTGCAAACGGATATGTCCTTTACAGCAATGGCGCCGATCACAATCGGGAATGCCGAGACAGCACCTTTAAAAGGTGGATGCGCAGACAACAGGCGGTGAAAAAATGAGCGACTCCAACACCGTCATGCCCTTCGGCAAGCACAAGGGCAAAACCATCGAGGACTTGCCGTCCAGCTACCTGCACTGGCTCGCCGAGAACTGCGAAGACGATGCATTAACAAATGCCATTCATACATGGCCAGATGATACCGATAGCATCCGGATTCGCAAGAAAGATGCAGGTCGTCTGCTCGATGATCGCGAGTGGAATGAATATCCGGAGACGCACAATGCGCTACTCAACGGCTGATGGGTTCGCGCTCTGTGAGGGCATTAAACGGTCCGGATATTGGAAAGGATGCATATGTAACGCCTATGCAATGTATGAACAGGATGGCAAATGCTACTGCAAGAACCATCTTGATCCGGAGCAGCCGAGTCGAAAGCTGACAGACGCTGAACGCAGACAGAAATTGGAGACAAGTGCATGAGCGACAGCGAAACCGTCATGCCCTTCGGCAAGCACAAGGGCAAAACCATTGAGGACTTGCCATCCAGCTACCTGCACTGGCTCGCCGAGAACTGCGAGGACGAAGACATCTGCGCTGCCGCTGACGAGGAATACCGCTGGCGCAGCGACAACAATGCGCACGAATCCGAAATAAGCAATTCGAAACGCACCGAGGATTGAGTCATGACCGAGACCGAACGCTATCTCACCGACCGCTACGGGCCGCACCTGAACACCAGCGACCTCGCGGAGCTGTTCAAACACCCGAACGGCAAGAGCATCCTGACGATGATCTGGCGCGGTACGTTTCCGATCAAGACGTTCCGCATGGGGCGGCTGCGCGTAGCTGATGTCCGCGACGTCGCGAAATACATCGACGAGCAGAAGGCGGCGGCGGATAAGGCGGCTTAAGCCATCTTCGCCGCAATCCTGACCGGATCGGGATGCGTGTAACGCTTGAGGCTGCGCCAATCACGATGCCCCGTGAATGTTGCCACTTCTTCGATGCTGAAACCGCGTTCGAACAGGCGCGATGTCGCTTCGTGCCGGAGATCATGAAACCGCAGGTCCGTGATCTTGAGGCGTTTGCAGAGACGGCTGAATGCCAGTGTGATCGTGTGATCGTCGGTGAGCGCCCACACGCGGCCGTCCCCGCGTTCAGGTAACGAGGCCAGGATCATGCGCGCTTTCGGCGACAGCGGAACCGTGCGCCCCACCTTCCCGGTCTTGTAATCGGTTTTGCTGTGCCAGATCCGGAGGGTCGATGTCGCGATGTCGATGTCGCTCCGGCGCATCCTCGCCACTTCACCACGCCGCATCGCCGTTTCCAGTACGAACGCAATCAGCTCGCCGATCTGGGTGTCGGCCCTCAACTTCGCGCCGACCAGCTTTTTTTCCTCGCCGGGCCGCAACCGGCGATCGCGCTCGACCGGTGCCTTCAAGAGCCGCAGCTGCCTGATCATCGCGAAGGCGTCCGTGACCGGGTTCGCGGGCAGCGTCAGCACCTTGAACGCCCGGGCCGACGTCAGCACGGTCGAGAGCAGCCCGAGTTCGCGCCGGATCGTGTCCGCGCTCTTGGCCTCCCCAAGCCGTGCTTCGGCATAGTCCACGCAGTCCCGAGCGTTCAGCTGGCCGACGTAGCGCGTGCCCAGTGCATCCCGCAGGTGCGCGAGCCGGAAGCTCTCGGTCTGCGTCACCGCCCGCGCCGGCAGGATCGTGGCCTCGTACCAGGCAATCACCTCCGCCAGCGTCTGCGTCTTTGAAACGGGCCGGTAGTGGCCGGCGTGGATCTGCTCTTCCAGCGCATTAGCCCAGCGCTGGGCATCGAGCTTGCGTTTAAACGTGCGGTACTGGGCCTTGTGGCCCTTGCGGCGTACAATCGCCTGCCAGCGGTCACCACGGCGCAGAAAGGAAGCCATCGCGTCTCCTGTGGCGTTTAAATGTCGCGGGAGTGTTTCACATGGAGCAACCTCGCTGCAACCCGCTTTATCTTTCAAGGGCTTACGGCATCCCTCCAGTGTGTTCACACGGCAGGGGTCACTGGTTCAATCCCAGTAT
>JBOIBL010000247.1:0-7305 GCA_050739495.1 Gammaproteobacteria bacterium
GTAAAATCCACCGTTTGAAAATCGCCGGAAGTCCCGGGCCCCAGAGGGCTTAAGGGCGGGCTGACCCGCCTCGCTCGTTCCTGTGGTCCCGTCTCCGGCTCCCATCCAACCCCAAGTGTCCGGAGAGATGTCTCGTGGCTATCGAACGTACCTTGTCCATCGTCAAACCCGACGGCGTGGCGAAGAATATCATTGGCGAAGTCTATGCCCGCTTTGAAAAGGCCGGCCTCAAGATCGTGGCCGCCCGCATGCTGCACCTGACCCGTGTTCAGGCGGAGGGCTTCTACGCAGTGCACCGCGAGCGCCCCTTCTTCAAGCCATTGGTGGACTTCATGATTTCCGGCCCGGTGATGGTGCAGGTACTGGAGGGCGAAAATGCCATTCTCAAGCACCGCGAAGTGATGGGTGCGACCGATCCACAGAAGGCGGAACCGGGTACCATCCGTCGTGATTTTGCCAAGACCGTGGACGAGAACGTGGTGCACGGCTCCGATGCTTCGGAGACGGCGAAACAGGAGATCGGTTTCTTTTTCTCCGAACTCGACCTGTGTCCCCGCACTCGTTGATGTCAAATGGCTATTTTCAGCAAAATCGATCTTTTGCTTTCTGGCGGTGTTAGAAATGACCTCGGAAGCTTCATGTACTGGCGTGTACACTCCAGTTCCTCGGTCATTTCTGCCTACCCAGAAAACAAAATCTCTGATTTTTAGGTATTCAAGTTCTTGAGTTATTTATGACTGACACCGCATCAAAACAGAACCTCTTGGGCCTGGACCGCCAGGCCCTGGAGGCGTTTTTCGTCCGTCTGGGCGAGAAACCGTTCCGCGCGCGTCAGCTCATGCAGTGGATGTATCAGCGTGGGGTGGCGGATTTCGAGGCTATGACCGATCTGGGCAAGAATCTGCGCGCCAGACTGGCCGAATGCGCCGAGATCCGGGTTCCGGAAGTCATCACTGAACAGCTCTCGGAAGACGGCACCCGCAAATGGTTGTTGCGCATGGATGCATCCAATGGCATCGAGACGGTCTTCATCCCCGATGACGAGCGCGGCACTCTGTGCATCTCTTCGCAGATCGGCTGTGCGATGGATTGCAGTTTCTGCGCTACCGGCAAGCAGGGATTCAACCGTAACCTCACCAGTGCCGAGATCATCGGGCAGGTGTGGCTGGCGAACCAGCGTCTGGGCGCGACGCATGGCGTGGAGCGTGCCATCACCAACGTGGTGTTCATGGGCATGGGCGAGCCGTTGGCGAATTACAAGCATGTGCTGCCTACCTTGCGCATCCTGCTGGACGATCTGGCTTACGGCTTGTCCAAACGCCGGGTCACACTCAGCACGTCAGGATTGGTACCGAACCTTTACAAGCTCGCAGAAGAATGCGATGTGGCGCTGGCGGTTTCCTTGCATGCACCGAACGATGCGTTGCGCGATGTGCTGGTGCCGATTAACAAGGTGCACCCGATCGCGGAACTGATGGCTGCCTGCAGACATTACGTTGCGAATCAGGATCATCGCCATGTGCACGTCACCTTCGAATATGTGATGCTCGATGGCGTCAACGACAGCATGGAACACGCACGTGAACTGGCAACCGTGTTGCGCGACGTACCGTCCAAGGTGAACCTGATTCCGTTTAATCCATTCCCGGGTACGCAGTATCAGCGTTCACCGCAGGCAGTGATCGACCGGTTCGCCGAATACCTGTGGCAGCGCGGTATCGTCACTATCACGCGGCGCACGCGTGGCGATGACATCGATGCGGCTTGCGGACAGTTGGCCGGACAGGTGCAGGACCGGATTCGCCGGGAACAACGCAAGGCGAACAAGACCGCTGAGGTGCACGCGTGAGCAGACTGATGCGTTGGATCGGAATAACTGCGGCAGCGATGCTGGCTGGTTGTGTCAGCAGTACCCCGTCTTTCCCGGGCGACAAAGTCTCGATGAAACAGGCCTCCGAGTACAACACCCAGCTCGGTGTGGCTTACTTGCAGCAGGGGAACCGTGATCTGGCGATGCAGAAATTGCAGAAGGCACTTGAACAGAATCCGGACAATGCCAACGCCTATCTGGGACTCGGGTTGTTGTACGACAGTATCGGTGACACAGGCAAGGCACAAAGCAGCTACGAAAAGGCCCTGGACAAGGCCCCCGACGATCCGGATGTGCAGAACAACTATGCAGTGTTCCTGTGTCAGCATGGTCAGCAGAAGAAATCGGAAAAATATTTCCTGGCGGCTGCACGGAACGCCCTGTATGCCACACCGGATGCGGCTTATACCAATGCGGGCGTATGCGCGAGCCAGATACCGGACATGAAGACCGCCGAGCAGTATTTCCGCAAGGCGCTGGATATCAATCCGATCTTTCCCGGTGCGTTATACCAGATGGCGCAGCTCAGCTATCAGCAGAAGAAATACTTGCAGGCGCGAGCATTCATCGAACGGTTCAACAGTGCATCGAAACAGCCCCGTCCCGAGGTGCTGTTGCTGGGTGTACTGACTGAGCGAGCTCTCGGCAATGAGCAGAATGCTGCAGCGTATGCGCGGAAACTGCGTACCTTGTTCCCGGATTCGCCGCAGGCGCAGCAGATCAATCATTCACCATGAGTAACCAGGCCACACCGGACAGCAGTGGTTCACTCACCGCGCTCGGCGCCGAGCTCAAGGCTGCACGGGAACGTCGCAGCCTGTCCTTGCACCAGGCTTCGCAGGAACTGCATATCGGCGATTGGATACTCGATGCGCTGGAGCAAGGCGATTATTCGACACTCGGCGCGCCCATCTTCGTGCGCGGCCATCTGCGTGCCTACGCACGATTGCTGGGCCTCGGCGAGGAACAGGTGCTGGCGCAATATGAGCAGGAAACCGACAAGCCGATGCCTCCGCCATTGGTGACGCAGAAACTCGACGGCGGGATGCGTCGTGCCTCGGCGCCGATTTTCTCGGTGCTGGTGATTGTGGTGTTATGCAGCCTCGCCATAGCATGGTGGGTACATCGCGAACAACCGGCTTCGGTCCAGGTTGCCGGGAATGTCACAACTGCATCGAACATGATGGGTGGATCGTCCGTGATGCCCCCCGCGCAGACCAGTCTGCAAAAAGCCCAGCCCGCAGCTGCTCCGGCAGCCAAGAGCGTCGCGCCGGTCACGATGCACGCTACGGAACAATCCAGGCAACAGGTCACCGCAGCGCCGCCGCAGCAGCATGTAAGCAAACCCATTGAATTGCCCCCGGCTGCAGCCCCGCAGGTTGCTGCAACCAGCGTACCGAAAACCTCACCGCCACCGGTGACGAACGGCGAGACGCTGACACATGTCGAATTCACACTGAACCAGGCATCCTGGATCGAGGTCTACGATGCCGGCGGTAAGCGTCTCTATTACGATCTGGCACCGGCCGGTGAGAATGTGAAAGTATCCGGTGCGGGGCCATTGCAGGTATTTCTGGGCAATGCGCCGGGTGTGAGCATTCAGTTGAATGGCACAAAATTCGATCAGTCGCCGTACACGCGTACTGATAATACGGCGCGGTTCCGTCTTGGCGGAACTGGTAATGACGCTGGTCAGACCGGCTGACCAACCGGGTTCAAACGATTCCAGGGTGTTCCATTGGCCAATTTGATCCAGCCCGTCAGGGGCATGAACGATATATTGCCGGACGCAACACCGCGTTGGCATTACGTGGAATCCGTGATCCGTGAGGTACTGGAATCCTACGGTTACCGTGAGATACGTCTTCCGGTAGTAGAAAAGACTGAGCTGTTCAAACGATCCATCGGTGATGCCACCGATATCGTTGAAAAGGAAATGTACACGTTTGAGGACCGCAGCGGAGACAGCCTGACTCTTCGTCCCGAGGCAACGGCGGGGATGGTCAGGGCGGGTCTCACGAACGGATTGTTATACAACCAGGTGCAACGGCTGTGGTGCATGGGACCGATGTTCCGCCATGAGCGTCCGCAGAAAGGCCGTTACCGGCAGTTTCACCAGATCGACGTAGAAGCCTTCGGCCTGCCGGGGCAGGATATCGACGCCGAGATCATTCTGATGAGCGCGCGCATCTGGAAACGGCTCGGGCTCAAGATGGGCGATATCAGTCTTCAGATTAACTCGCTGGGCACGCCTGAGTCGCGAGCTGCCTACAAGGCAAAACTCGTGGCCTACCTGGAACAGCACCGGGAGCGGCTGGATGAAGACAGCAAACGGCGCCTTGCGACGAATCCGCTGCGGGTGCTGGACAGCAAAAATACAGATATGCGGGAGGTGCTGGCCGGTGCTCCAAGCCTTCTCGAACATCTGGAGCATCACGACAAGGAATCGTGGAACCATTTCGATGGGTTACTGAAGATACTGAGTGAAGCGGCTGCCACTGACCCGAATCTCATGTACGTCATTAACCCGCGGCTGGTGCGGGGTCTGGATTACTACACACGCACTGTTTTCGAATGGGTTATTCCCCGGGCGGGTGCGCAGGATGCGGTGTGTTCCGGCGGACGTTACGACGGGCTGGTGGAACACCTGGGTGGTAAATCCACGCCGGGTATCGGCTTTGCCATGGGCGTGGAGCGTCTGGTGAACCTCATGGAGGAAAAAGATATAGCAGTGCCGGACCTCAATCCGCATGCTTATCTGGTGCGGGTCGGCGCAGCGGCGGAACGTGCCGGTTTCCTGTTGGCGGAACGGTTGCGTGATGCGGTGCCGGGCTTGCGTCTGGTGATGGACTGTAGCGGCGGCAACTTCGGTAATCAGCTCAAGCGCGCCGACAAGAGTGGTGCAAGATTTGCATTGATCCTCGGTGATGAGGAGGCAGCTGCCGGACGGGCAGCGTTGAAACCGCTGCGTGATGACAGTGCACAGAGCAATCTGGCCTGGGATCAGGTAGCGCAGTTTTTCACGAATCACGAAATGTTCAGGGATTTATAACAGCTGCGTGCGCAAGCGCGCGAATTCTTTGGGAGTGAAGTGTGGACGAATATCTTTCCGATAAAGAACAGGCGGAACGTCTGAAGAAATGGTGGTTGGAAAACTACCGTTCCATTTTCGCCGGTATCATCATCGCGCTGCTCATCATCGGCGGTTGGCGTTATTGGCAGCATCGCGTGCAGACGCGTAGCGCCAATGCTTCGGCGATGTATAAGAGTCTGACCGAGGCGCTTGCGGCGGACAAGGGTCCGGATGCACTCAAGATCAATGGTGATCTGATCGGCGAATATGCAGATACGCCATACGCAGCGCAATCTGCATTGGCGATGGCGCGTTACGACATCGAACACAGCAAGCCCGATGACAGCATGAAGATGCTGGACTGGGTGATCCAGCACAGCAAGGACCAGAATCTGGTGCTGCTGGCGAAACTGCGCATGGCACGGGTGAAACTGGCAGTGGGTGATCCGCAGGCAGCCCTGAGTATATTGACGGTCGACGACGCTGGCGGATTCGCTGCGCTTTACGACGATGTACGCGGTGACGCCTACGTGAAACTGGGTGACACCGGGAAAGCACGTGCCGCCTACAGTGAAGCGCTTGCCAAGTGGAGCGACGATATGGGCGACAAATCGCTGATTCAGATGAAACTTAACGGGCTTGCTGCTGACGCGAGTGAGAAGTCCGCAGCAGGAGCGAAAGCCAAGTGAAAAAACTACCGATCTTCTCCATCTGTGCATTGGCATTGTTGCTCACCGGATGTCTGAGCAGTAACGTCGAGCCGCCGGCACCGCTGGTCAAGTTCACACCTACGGTCAAGGTTGAAAAGGTATGGAGCCGTTCCATCGGTGCTGCGGATGCGATTCTGCATCTTGGTATCGTGGCCGCGAGTGATGGTGACAATGTCTATGCCGCATCAGATAACGGCGATGTCTATGCGTTCAGGCTGAAAGATGGTGAGAAGCTCTGGAAAGTATCTGCCGATTTCGCATTCAGTGCCGGTCCGGGTGTCGGCAACCACATGGTGGTAGTCGCGGCACAGAATGGCACGGTGCTGGCGCTGGATGCCGGGACCGGCAAACGACTCTGGCGGGTCGACCTGGATGCCGAGGTCCTTGCCAGCCCTGCGGTGAGCGACAGCGCCGTGATAATGCACACCACGGATGGTCATGTGATAGCCCTGTCGCCGGATTCCGGCCAGAAGCTCTGGAATATTTCTCGCGAACCACCGAAGTTGTCGCTGCGCGGCAGTGCCGCGCCGCTCATCATCGGAAGCACGGTCTATGTGGGGTTGAACACCGGCAAGTTGCTGGCGTTGAACCTTGCGGACGGCAGCCAGCGTTGGGAGGTGACGGTGGGGTCGCCCAAAGGCAGTGATGAACTGTCAAGATTGACCGATCTGGATGGCGCGGTCGGTTACGATTCCGGTGCTCTTTTTGCCGTCACATACCAGGGCAAAATTGCCGAGATATCGCCGGACAATGGCCAGATAGTGTGGTCGCGCGATATGTCGAGTTATACAGGCGTCAGCATCGATGACGAGCACGTCTATGTGAGCGATATACATGGTGGTGTCTGGTCATTGAAGAAAGACACTGGCGTGCCGACCTGGACTCAGCCTGCGCTGCGCGCACGTGACGTCACCTTGCCGGTACCCTATCGGGGTACGGTAGTGGTCGGCGATCTGGACGGGTATCTGCATTTCATGTCCGCAAATGATGGCTCGTTCGTCGCGCGTGTCAGCCTCGATAGCGATGCGATCCAGGCCCCGCCCATCGTTGCCGGCGGCCTGTTGGTAGCTTTGTCCACGGGTGGCGAGCTGGCGGCGTATCGGATCGCTCAGCCAGTCAAGCAGGACTGACTCTGCGCCTGAAGCAGAACAACAGTAAGTGATACCCTAATCAGGCGGCTTCGGCCGCCTGTTTCTTCCTTTACGAGTGCGAATATATCCATGCTGCCAGTTATCGCTCTCGTCGGTCGTCCCAATGTCGGGAAATCCACGTTCTTCAATTTCGTGACCCGCTCGCGCGATGCGCTCGTGGCTGATATCCCGGGCCTGACCCGTGACCGTCAATACGGGTTCGGCAAGATCGGTCCGCGTCCTTACGTGGTGGTGGATACGGGCGGACTGGATGGCGAGGGCGAAGGCATCATGGGGCTGATGGCGCGTCAGACCCTGAAGGCATTCGAGGAAGCAGATGCTGCAATCTTTCTGGTGGACGGGCGCGCGGGTTTGACCAATGCGGATCACGCGATCGCTGGGCAATTGCGACGTGCCGGAAAACCGCTGTACCTGGCGGTGAACAAGACAGAAGGCATGGACACGGACATCGTCACCAGTGATTTTCATACTCTGGGACTGGGACAACCGCACGCACTGGCT
>JBOIBL010000248.1:0-3884 GCA_050739495.1 Gammaproteobacteria bacterium
AGCGTGATCAGGTACCGATCCAGCTCATGCACCACATGCCGGCCGGTATCCTCGATGGCTTCGTTCATCACTTCCCGTTCGCCATCCCGGTTCACCAAACCCGCTGCCAGGATCCGGCCCAGCGGCGAACCAACACGTAATGCCTGCAGGCGTTCCTCATCGAGTTCACCTGCCCTGATCCAGTTCCACACTTGAGCCGCCAGATGTTCGGGAGCGACGCGGCTGGTTTGCAGTGCCCAGAACCGCTCAGCCACGATTGCCACGACGATGATCGAGCACAAGATGAGCGGGGCCATGAGCCAGCCACCGGCTTTGATGATCTCAAACATGAAGTGTGCTTATCCGGTTGGTAATCTGGCGCATGATACTGGATTTTTACCGACGCGCGAATCTCACCGTATGGTCCATAAACGCGCTGCATCCTTGCGCCAGCGGCCGGTGATAGCTGGCTCCTGACCGGGCCGGAAACTCACCCTGATGGCACCGTCATGCACCGAATCTGCAAGCGCGGCGCCTGCGGCACGATATCGCGCCAGGACCTCGGATTTCGGGAAATGCCAGCGGTTACGATAACCCACCGGGAACAAGACCAGTCGTGGTGTCACCGCGCCGATAAATGGCTGGCTCGACGAAGAACTGCTGCCATGATGCGGGGCGACCAGCACCTGCGCAGACAAGCGTCCCGGTTGCAACCGGATCAGACGCCGCTCGCCATCTCTCATCAGATCCCCGACCAGCAGCACGCTGCCGCCCTTACTGCTCACTTTCAGCACACAGGAAGCATCGTTGCGATGCAGGGGCGCCGCCAAATCAGGATACAGCACATCAAATCGCACTCCGTCCCAACGCCAATGCTGACCGGCGACGCATAACCACACATCCGGAAAGACGCCAACCGCCCCCGACAGCACCGGGAGCTTCGGGAACCGTGCCCGCAGACGCGGTAACCCGCCCGCATGATCGTTATCCTCGTGACTGATCATGGCCAGATCCGGACGAGCGATGCCGCGTGCCTGCATCCAGGGCAGCAACACCAGCTTGACAGTGTCCGAGTCTTTGGAAAATGCCGGCCCGGTGTCGTAAATCAGCGCGTGATGGGCGGTACGCACCACTGCCGAAAGCCCTTGCCCTACATCAAGCAAGGTGAGATCGAAACCACCGGATGGAATCGGTGCACTGGTAGTAAAGAACAAAGGCAGCAACAAGATCAATCCCAGCCATCTTGCCGGCAGCCCCCGCGGTGCCAGCAGCCAGGCCGCCCCCAGCATGGCGACCAACACCGCCAGCAATCCCGCTGCTGGTGCTGTCAACTGGCCATGTGGAAGCTCTGACAGCCATTGCAGCACCGGCCAGCTCAAGCTCATGATTTCCGCAGCACATTTGAGCAGCAAGGCCCCGCCCCAATGCCAGACCGACAGCAACAAGGTCCCCGATAGCACCAATGGAATCACTGCCAGGCTGTATACCGGTACCGCGATCAGATTGGCCAACGGTGAAACCAGCGCGGCACGATGGAAAAAATATACCAACAGCGGCAACAACCCGATGCCGACCGCCCATTGAGTCCGCAGTAATTCCCGGAGCCAACCCGGCTTCAAACCGGACCACCCGCTGAGCGCATACAAGATAGCCGCCACAGCCCCAAATGAAAGCCAGAAACCGATACTGCATATCGACAGCGGGTCCAGCAGCAAGACTCCTGTCAATGCCAGCCCGAGCAAATCCTGCCAGCGCGCGCGACGTCGTAACACAATCGCTCCCGTCGCAGCCGCCAACATGATGAGGGCTCGCTCAGTGGGCACCGAGAAACCTGCCATCGCTGCATACAGACATGCCCCAAGCATGGCTGCAACGGCAGCTGCTACGGGTGCCGGCAGCCGTTCGCACAGCCAGGCGCTGCGACGCCACAGAAGTTGCGTGAGCAGGAAAATCAAACCTGCCAGCATACCGATGTGCAGCCCCGAGATCGCCACCAGGTGTGCGATACCGGCATTGCGGAATACCTGCCATTGCTCCGGAGTAATGCTCGTGGTATCGCCTACCGCGAGCGCTGACACGACCCCGGCAAACTGACTGTCAGGCAAAGCCGAAGTGATTGCCTGAGACACCGCAGCGCGCGCCCGCAGCAGAGGGTAACGTAGCGTGCCTGGCAACCGCTGCGCCCGATCGTGCCTGACGTATCCGGTAGCGCCGATACCCCGACGGAATAACCAGCCTTCATAATCGAATCCACCCGGGTTCATATAACCATGCGGACGTTTGAGTCGTACAGTAAACTGCCAATGCTGGCCCGGCGCCAGATGGTGCCAGTCGCCTGACCAGGTCAGACGCAATTGCTCCGGGATAGCGGCTCCAGGGATCTGTCCATCCAGGGTTTCGACCTGGAAACGAAACCGCAGGTATTCGGGCTGCGGCTGTGGAATTGAAGCCACCCAGCCGCTCAGCACCAGATCCTTGCCTTCCAGTTCGGGCGAAAGCCGTGTCGCAAGCTGGTGTTGTGCGCACCACCAGGTCCAGGTGAACCCGAACACGGCAAATAACAGGAAACGGGTCTTCGGATAACTACTGAACAGCGCGGTCAACGACCCCGCCACCAGCATTACCGCCCAGGGCGGAGGCAATTGAGGAAATGCCAGCAAAGCCAGCATCCCGATC
Organism: Gammaproteobacteria bacterium; assembly: GCA_050739495.1. Taxonomy (GTDB): domain Bacteria; phylum Pseudomonadota; class Gammaproteobacteria; order Natronospirales; family REEB76; genus DASSKW01. The sequence goes on from JBOIBL010000248.1 coordinate 2,656, forward strand.
AACATCGCAATCCCTGCACGTGCCATATTCCGTACACTTCCCTGTAACGTGGATAATAGCGATACTGGACGCCACCGGTCGGCTATCGTGGTTCACAAGCATCCTGTCTGATTCACCCCATGGGAACCCGGACTCATGACAACATGAATACTGACGGCGCACAACGGTGAGAATTACGAGTGTACACATCGGCACCGGAAGATTTCCAGTCGTAGTGATTCCCGGTAACAATCCCACGCAGTCAGGAGTATCCGCGGGCCAATGCCACGCAAATTTCTAAATCGACTGATGCCGGATCGCAACACCTTGCATGCGCGTCTGCAGGACAAATGGTACATGCGGCCATTTCAGACGCTATTGCACGATCCCGCGTTGTGGCATATCAACCGGCGCGGCAGTTGCGGTGCATTCGCACTGGGTTTGTTCCTCTGCTGCATGCCGATACCCGGACACATGGTGCTGGCGGTGCTGGGTGCGCTCTACTGGCGTTTCAATCTGCCGATCGCACTGGTGTCGGTGTGGGCGAACAACCCGCTCACCTTCGGCCCCATTTATTACCTGAGTTACAAGATGGGCGCGGTGATCCTGCATCTCAGGCCGCACCCGTTTCCCGATCACATGTCATTCGGCTGGTTGTTATCGGAATTCAGGGACATCTGGGAACCATTGTGGCTGGGGTGCATCCTGATGGGATTGTTGTTTGCGCTGATCGGTTATGTCAGCCTCAGATGCGCCTGGTATGTATCGATCCGCGGCCGCTGGATCAAACGCCAGCACGATCGGAAAAGACAGTCTTGACGCCCTCATCTTGCCTCAGGTGGAAGTACACCATCTCCCGCGCAGACTGCTGATCCCCTTGGTAATTATTGACGTAGAAAGCCGTCTTCCAGATGCAGCACGCGATCCATACGCGCCGCCAGCCGTTCGTCATGAGTAACCAGTATCAGACTGGTGTTCAGAGCACGATTCAATTCCAGCATCAATTCGTAAACCTGCTCACCGGTGTGCGTATCGAGATTGCCGGTAGGTTCATCGGCTAACACTACGGCGGGGCGATGAATGAGTGCACGCGCCACGGCTGCCCGCTGGCGTTCGCCACCGGAGAGCTGCCCGGGCTTGTGCTGTAGACGTTCGCCCAGTCCGACCCGCTCCAGCAACTGCCGGGCCTGTTGCGCGGCAACCGCCGGTTCCTCACCGCGGATCAACAACGGCATCGCAACATTCTCAAG
>JBOIBL010000249.1:0-2657 GCA_050739495.1 Gammaproteobacteria bacterium
GCTTCGATCTGGTTCATCATCTTCATGGCTTCGATGATGCACAGCGTGTCGCCTTCCTTGACGGCTTGGCCGATGTCCACGAAGGCCTTGGCGCCGGGCGCCGACGCGCGATAGAAAGTGCCGACCATCGGCGATTTGACCTGGTGGCCCGACGGGATCTCCTTGCCGGAGGGACTGGTGGCGAGCGGGGTAGCCGGCGCGGCACCGCTTGCGGCGACCGGAGCAGATGCTGGCGCGGGTGCCGATACCATCATCTGCGTCGCTGGCGGCGCGTTGTAACGGCTGATACGTACCGATTCCTCGCCCTCGGTGATCTCGATCTCGGCGATGCCGGATTCCTCGAGTAACTCAATCAGTTTCTTGACCTTGCGTATGTCCATGGAGTCACCCCTGTTGTCAGGTTTTGTGGGTGTTCAGGTAATGGTCGGCGGCCATCAGAGCCAATTCGTAGCCCTGGGTGCCGAGACCGGAAATCGTGCCGACCGCGAGGTCGGCAAAACGGGAACGGCGGCGGAATGCTTCGCGCGCGTGGATGTTGCTGATGTGGATCTCGATGAACGGCATGCGCACCGCCGCCAGCGCATCGCGCAGTGCGACACTGGAATGGGTATAGCCGCCGGGATTGAACAGGATGAAGCCGGTGCCGTCGTTGCGTGCAGCCTGGATGCGGTCGATCAGCGCGCCTTCATGGTTGCTCTGCAAGGTCTCGAGCCTGTGACCGAGCGAAATGGCGCGTTCGCTCAGGCCAGCTTCCAGCTGTGCGAGAGTGGTACGGCCATAGAGCAACGGCTCCCGCTCGCCCAGCAGGTTCAGATTGGGACCGTTCAGTAGCAGTATCAGTGCCACAATTCGCCTTAAGTTCAGTGAGGTTATCGACAGTTGGCGGCAGAAGCCGGCATATTTTTATCAGATTTCACTTCGACAGTTGTGTGAAGCCCATCCCGGTTCGTCGTTTCTGTCCGCGGTCAGGATTCCCCGGCCGGATAGCTCCGCCTCCGGTCACGGAGGCTTCCGGTTCGATTCCTGATCCATGGAGATAGCGGAAGTTTGCCCTCAAATTTCCATTGAGAGCCTGATCCTTGAGTAATTGTGGTGCATGGTCCCGGATTTGTCTATGCCGGGACACAAAGAAAGCCGCCAGTTCGCGGTAGTTGGCGGCTAGTTCCGGCCCGATTTCTCAGCCGGGGAGGAGGAGCTTGTTGCCAGTGAAGGGTTTTTGCCAGCCAGGGCCTTGGCAACCCATTTTTCGGTCTCGCGGGGGTCGAGCTGGCCGGGATGCAGTTTCAGGACCTTGCCGTCCCGGTTCACCAGCAGGGTATAAGGCAGGCCTATCAGGTTACCGCCCAGCCCGGCGACCATCTGCGCCACCTGTTCGTTGCCCATCAGGATCGGATAGTTAACCAGCATCCGTTTGGTGAAGGTGCGCACGCCGTCTTCATCGGTCTCGTCAGTCGCGATGCCGATCACCTGCAGTCCCTGGGCGGCATATTTGGCCTGCAACTTCACCAGCAGCGGAATCTCTTCCCGGCATGGCGGGCACCAGGTGGCCCAGAAGTTCACCAGCATCACCTTGCCATGCCAGTCAGTGAGACTGTGCGGCGTCCCGCTCAGGTCGTTCATCGACAGCGTCATGGCCTGGCTCGGGGTCATGGCCGGCGGTGTCGCCTGCTGCTCTTGCGCGAGTTCCGCAGCACGATCCGGTTGCATCCACTGATAGACACCGAAGCCGGCCGCGGCGGCGGCGATGAGGATGACGACCACGAGACCGGTGGTCTGGGCAGATTTCATTCATGAGCTCCAAATGCGTGTTTCACATGCGCGGCAAATTGTTGCGCATCCATATAGCCGACCACACGCATGTCGCGGAGTTCCTGTCCATCGTTGCCGAAGAACATGGTACTAGGCGGACCGTAGATGCCGAAGTGTTTCAGCAAGGCCTGGTCAGTCGCATCGTTCGCAGTCACATCGGCTTGCAGCAATACGCTGTCAGCGAGCGCGGCATGCACCATCGGATCCATGAACGCGCCGTGTTCCATCTCCTTGCACGACACACACCAGTCGGCATAGAAATCCAGCATCACGGTCTTGTGTGCTGCTGCCGCACTTGCCAGCGCGTGTTGCAGATCGCCCACGCTCTTGATGCGCATGAACGGCAACCCGCTTTGTGCGACAGGGTTGGTGGCGCCGGGCGCGCTGGTGCTGGAAGGTATGCTGAAGCGTTGCAGCGGCCGCAACGGATCGTCACCGCCGGTTGCGGCGCCGATCAGCAGCAGGATGCCGTACAACAGTGCCAGTACCCCGAGTCCTTTCCAGAGTTTGCGCCAACCGCTCGCGCCATGGGCGATGTGATCGAGCGCGCTGAGATAGATACCGCACACGATCGCGAGTCCCGACCACAACGCCAGCGTCACCGGCCCCGGAATCACGCGCGACAGGAACCAGATTGCGACCGCCAGCATCATCACGCCGAAGACGGCTTTCACCGCGTTCATCCAGTGCCCCGCTTTCGGTACCAGCTTGCCGGCCGAGGTGCCGATGATCAGCAACGGGATGCCCATGCCGAGACCCAGCGCGAACAGGGCGAGTCCGCCGCGCACCGGTTCGCCGCTCTCGCCGATCACGATCAGCGCCGCGACCAGCGGTGCGGTGATGCACGG
>JBOIBL010000250.1:0-4163 GCA_050739495.1 Gammaproteobacteria bacterium
ATACATACCTTTTGACGTAAATGCGCTATAAAAATCTTAGGAATTTTACAAATGCATAGACATGCTGCCGGTTCGTTCGAAGTCAAAATCAGTCCCTTAGAGCCTTTCAACAAAAACGAGGGCGCCATGCTGGGTCACCTATCCATCGAAAAGACCTTCAAAGGTGATCTTGAAGGAACCGGCAAAGGCGAGATGCTGACCGGCGGCGATCCTAAAACAGGTTCGGCAGGTTATGTCGCCATGGAGCAGGTGACGGGCACGCTGCACGGCAAAAAGGGTACGTTCCTGCTGCAGCATAACGGCAGTATGAACCGGGGTGTGCCGTCACTGACGGTCTCTGTGGTGCCGGATTCCGGTACCGGCGAGCTGACTGGCATCAGAGGCACGCTGACCATCAAGATTGAAGACGGCAAACACTTCTACGAATTCGATTACTCTTTACCAGAATAAATGTAGGGCGGAATAGCGGAGCGGTCGCTTACGGCGTCCTGCCTCCCGCGACACTCGTATATCCTTGTACAGCGTATTCCGCCGTATGTCTTGAAACAAAAGGGGCAGGGAAGCATGCCGGATTACAGACGATACCGCATTCCAGGCGGCTGTTATTTCTTTACCGTAAATCTGCTGGAACGCTATCCTAACGACCTGTTAACCCGGCACATTGATGCACTGCGTAATGCGGTTGGCCATGTTCGAAGGCAACGACCATTTGATATCCACGGCTGGGTGGTGCTTCCCGACCATATTCATTGCATCTGGTCTTTGCCCATGGGCGATTCGGATTTCGCAATCCGTTGGAAGCTCATCAAGATTTTGTTTGTAAAGGCGTTGCCATTGACTGAAAGAAGGTCAACTGTGCGTGTTAGACGCGGGGAACGCGGGATATGGCAACGGCGTTACTGGGAGCATGCGATTCGTGACGATCGGGATTACGCCGCGCATATGGATTATCTGCATTACAACCCGGTCAAGCATGGGTATACAGAGCGAGTTAGAGACTGGCCGTATTCGACGTTCAAGCGCTGTGTGAATAAGGGCCTTTACCCGCTGGATTGGGGTGGCGGCCACAGGGAAGATATTGAAGCTGGTGAGATAGGGTAGGATTCTGGACATTCGGCGGAATACGCTACGCTATTCCGCCCTACGGGGAAGCCTCTTTGAACCCTTGTAAAGAATAACGGTATGCTATCCATATGAACCGTCCCCGTCGCAAGCCCAATAGCGATTCCGGCTTCTACGAACCGTATATCCAGTATGCGCGTACGCTGCGCGCCTGGTTCGTTGCCTATGGCATCGGCGTGCCCGTGTTGCTGGTGAGCCAGGAATTTATCGCCAAGGCGATCATCAAGGCAGGGACCGGTGAGCTGATCACCTGGTTGTTCCTGATCGGGGTCGCAGTCCAGGTGCTGGCGGCATTTCTTTACAAGTACTCGATGAATTATCTGTATTTCGATGAATTCAGCGACGAGCTCGAGGGTACGCGGCGCCTCAAGTTTGCCATCTGGCTCTCGAACGCGATCTGGCTCGAGATGCTGTTCGATGTGGTATCCATCGGATTGTTTTCCTGGGGTACCTTCCTGGTTGTCGCGGCTGCGCTGGCACCGACCTAGGAGTGAGTAAGCCATGCTCGAGATGCGACCGAATTGCGAATGTTGCGACAAGAATCTGCCGCCGGAATCCAACGAGGCAATGATCTGCACGTTTGAATGTACGTTCTGCCGTGATTGCGTCGAGCACCGTTTGCATGGTGTCTGCCCGAACTGCGGCGGTGGTTTTGCGGCGCGGCCGGTACGGCCTGCTCAGTTGCTTAAGAAATATCCAGCATCCATGAAGCGGGTGCATAACCCGAAATGCATCGACCTGAACCTGCATGTGGACTGATTATTTCCGTGCCTCCCGGAAAAGCATTACAGAAAGTCCAGCTGCCATCGGTATGGCGACAATGCTGACCCACATGGGGATGGTTAGTCCGCTCACGGTTATTTCCCAGCCGAAAATCAATCTCAGAATATGCACGAATGACATCAGCGCGAAGATAACAGCCGTTAGAGTAGTAAACGGTTTCATGTCGCATCTCCTTCGAGGCGTATAGGTAGTAACCCCCAGTAAAACTTCCTGTGCATTCTAAGCTTTACGATTCCGGCGTGCGACGGCGAGCGCGATACCGCCCAGGATGGCGAGCGAAGCCAGCACCAGCCGCAACGTCAGCGTCTCACCCAGCAGCAGGATACCGCCGAGTGCGGCGATCACCGGGACGCTGAGTTGTACGATCGCGGCACCGGTCGCCGTCATGCCGCGCAACGCGGCATACCATGCGACATAGCCGACGCCTGAAGTCAGAGCCCCGGATAACAACGCATAAAGTATTCCCATCGGATCCAGATTCGTGCGCATGATGAGCAGCAGACTCAGGACGATGGCGATCGGCGCGGCGCGCAGGAAATTGCCGGCGGTCGCTATCACCGGGTCGCCGCTGCGACGGCCGCGCAGCGAATAGATTCCCCAGGCAATGCCGGCGGTCAACATCAGGATCGAACCGGCTACGGGTGGTGCAGTCAGTCCCGGACGCAGGAGGACGACCAGTCCGATCAATGCCAGCGCCAGTCCGCCTGTCTGTCGCAAGCTGAGCCGTTCACCGGCCCGCAGTCCGGCCACGATCATTGTGACTTGCACGGCGCCGAACAGCAGCAAGGCACCGATACCTGCGGGCAGGCTGATGTAGGCGAACGAGAATGCGGCGGCGTAGAGAAACAGTGCGGCGGCCGACAGCCAGTTGCCGCCCGGCGTTTTATGGCGGTTCTGAAAACGAACGAACAACCACAGGACCAATGCACCCGACGCGAGCCGGATGCTGGTGAAACTGGCAGGATCGATGCTGGTATGAGCCAGTGCCAGACGGCATAGGATCGAGTTGGCGGCAAACGCCGTCATTGCGAATGCAGTCAGCGCAAATAATCTAATTGGTGTCATGTTTCGGCGACGGTCCAGTCCACTGCGCGGACATGGACCGGTTCTTCAAAACCCTTGGGTGAGATCAGTCCCATATCGTTGAACGACAGACCCTTGCCCAGACACAATTCGGCGACCACATTAGCGACCAGGATCTGCGCGGGTTCCGCATGGGAGCAGAGCCGTGCGGCAAGTTGTACGGTAGAGCCAAACAGATCGTTGTGCCGTTCCACGGGCTCACCGGCGGCGACGCCGATGCGCACCTGCAGGGGATGGCCGCGTTTTGAATCGCGATAGATGTGCAGTTCCTGTTGCACATTGATGCCGCAACGTATTGCAGCCGCCGCCGACAGAAACACTGCCATGATGCCGTCCCCGGTATGCTTGACTTCACGACCGCTGTTCTCGGCAAGCGCGCCGCGCACGATTTCGTCGTGAACCGCGAGGACTTCCATGGCGCGCTCATCACCCAGCTGTTGGGTCATGTTGGTGGAACCGACGATGTCGGTAAACAGCACGCTGCGAATACCGGAATCGCGTTCACTGCCGGCGACATTGGGGAGGACAGCGGCGCCTGCCGGGTCGATCTCCGGGTTACCCATGAAGGCTTCAGCGATCTCTGGGGTAACCTCGATGATGCGATCGGCCACCAGGCCGTGCGCCTTGCGATGCACCTCTTTGGCAGCCTCGGCATTCGGGGCCGAGCACAGGCAGAAGATTTTGCCCGTCTCTTCGTTCAGCCAGTATTTGTGATATTCCACGCCGTATTGCCCTTGTATCTGCATGTCGGCGGTATGAGCATTGGCGACGTCCTCAGGTTTCACCCCCGGGACATCATGAATGTCCATGTACATTGGCATGATTGATTCTCCCCTGAAACTGCGCCAGTTGTGATTGTTATCGGCGCACCCGCAATTCATGGAATATTTGAGGCTAGAGCTTATGCTCGATGGATAGGCGAGGCAACCTCGAGTCAGCGTTCATCCGGCCGGGTCAGCATGGGGCTTGTCTCGACGTCCGCGGGAGAACAGGTATCATGCGCGCCATGCCTATCAACCTGCGCCCTGCCCGCGTTGAGGATGCTGCTGTACTGGCCGCAGCCGAAATCGTGACTGCCCGTATTCCGGGACTTTTGGTCTCTCTTCCCCATGAACTGAATGCCGATGCATTCGCTGACAAGATAGAAGAACTGGCTACAGCAGGTTGCTATCTGG
>JBOIBL010000251.1:0-6702 GCA_050739495.1 Gammaproteobacteria bacterium
TATCTGCACTTCCGCCATCCATGGCGGTCGCTCACGAAGGGAGAGGGAGCAAAATGGATTCCAGCTTTCGCTGGAATGACGAAAGTTCGCGGCCGAAGGCCGCGCTTCATCAAGAACTGGACCCCGGCCTTCGCCGGGGTGACGGTCAATGCCACAACACCGTTCAATTATCCTCATCAATCGGCGACTTCGGCACACACTTGACCCACGCCGGCGCATTCTTGATCGCCTTGGCCCGTTCATCATTCGCCCGCAACTCGGGCTTGATCCGATAATCATCCGGATAAACGTATGTGTCCAGCTGCACATGATCCGGCAGCGACCACCATTCATATTCCTCACCGTCCGTGAAATGCAACGAACTTGACATGAACGCCACGGACTTCGAACTTGGCAGGAAACACCATTCGAAAATAAGTGCATCTGATTCGAATTTCTGCAGATTCCCGTTCTCGTCCATCACCATCAGATCCACAGGGACCGGATAGGAAAGGTTTGGATACAGCGCCAGCCAGCCGATGTAGTGTCCATCAGATGAAACCGCGGGACTGGCGAACCCGACCTGCCCCGGAATAGTCGGTGCGTTGTAACTGCCTGCCGTCGTATGAATGACCATGTAGGTCTGATGCGCCGATACGGTTGCGCTTGCGAAATTTGCGGCGAATGCCGGCAGGCACAGCAACATGGACAACAGGAAGGCCGCAAAAAATCCCAATGCTTTGTGTTTCATGTAATCCCCAAGATCCAAGAATGAGGCCAAAAGCAGCCATTCAAGAACTGGATTCCCGCCTACGCGGGAATGACGAAGATATAGCAATCAACTCGTCGCCTCACGTCGTGCCAGACTGACCCATTCCTTATGCAACCTGTTGTAATGCTTGCCGGCGATTTTGCTTTCGCTGGCAATTCCCTTGAACAGATCGCGTGCTTCTTCCACGTCACCGCTTGCCTTGAGAATCAAGGCCAGCCGGCATTTTGGTTCCGGACCAGGATAGTACTTGCACAACGCCTCATATTCCTTTCTAGCTTTATCAACATCGCCGAGCTGCTCCTGCGCTCTTGCGTAAAGGAGATGGGCTTCTGGGAACCGACCTGTGGGATTGCTCTGCCTGATATCTTCAATGCTCCGGATTGCATCTTGGTATTCAGCAAGCCCGAACTGGGCCTTTGCAAGCCCGAGCAGGATAACGGGATCGTCTGCGTGTACGCCCTTTCGGCAACGGGAAAAGACTTCCCTCGCTTCAGCAAACTGTGACCGGTCAAGATACTGTGTACCCAGCGCAATTGAATTCTGGACAGTATCGGCAACCTCGAGATGCTGAGAAGCTTTCTTGATGCTGCCGTTGGGGTTCACGACACTTGTCACAAATCTCCCGGCTCTGCGCGCCCCCCGATAGTTACCAATCTCCGGGAGTACCTCTATTATGAGATAGGCCAGCGCCCCGATCAGCGGGAAAAACACAATGATGAAGACCCAAAACAGGTTGCGTCCGGTCTTTATGGCATGGACCACCAGCACGAGCTGAATTGCCAGTGAGATATAGAAATAAGACATGTGAAACATTCCCTTTACTCCTTACTCCAACCCGAACTCCTCTGAACCCTTGCAATTCTTCATCCGCAGTCGGGGCCAAAGCACTTGGCCTCCAACCTTAGCATGCCACTTTATAAATGCCCGCCCTTCGCCACTTTCCGACATTGTCCCCACATCTGAAACTGTTCCCGCGGCTGCGACGCAGCACCGGTGTCCCCATCCCATTCGTAAGTACCCGTCTTGCGATCCAATGAATAAGTCCAGGGGATGTTTCGAGTTTTGGACAATGCGGTCTCGCCATGCGCGGTGATGCGATCGGCAGAGTAGCTGTCGATTATCCCCAACGGGGTGCCGTCGGCATGCAATAAATTATTCTGATTCTGGTCAATGATGAAATTGATGGAAGGTTCATCATGCACTGGCGCAGTAATCGCGCCGACCCGGCGCTTTTCGGTGCAGGTGATATAGATATCCGGCTTGACTGTATCGACGCCTTCCCCGGTCCCGTAGTACAGGTAAGCCAACAGCGGTGTAAACGCGCTTTGATATCGGGTGCCGTAGCAGCCGAGCTGGACGCGGGTATGGTGAATATCCCATTCATCGAGGGTACGGGGCAATACTTCGCTTTTGATATCTGCACTGGTCGTCGGTTTGCCAAAGGCCTTGATCATGCGGGCTTTCAGATCTGCGCAATTCTGCTCATCGAATCGGTTCGTGGTCAGGACGATTTCCTGGGTGCCCGCAGTATCGAACACACGGTAATCCGCCTGGAACGAGACGCCTGCGACTTCGAGCGTGGTTTGCCGGACTATTTTCTTTTCTTTGAAGCCTTGAGTTCCTTTATAGACGGGCCAGTCCGACACCACGGATTTGAGCCCGGTGTCAGTCCGCCGCCAACTGCGTGATCGCAGGAAATGGCTGTCGAAGAGCTTGGCCGGCGCCGGGGCAACTGATACTGCGAGAGTCGATTCCGCTGTCAGCAACAAAAACATTGCCAGCACGCTGGTCGCCACACCACGTTTCAGCCCGAGCACGTTCATGTCAGAACACTCCCCTATTCCAAGCCAAACTCTTCAAAAGTCTTCCCGACTTCCAGAATATCCCCCGCCGTCAACGACAACTGGTAATCGCAATTCTTCATCAACGGTTTGAGTTCCGGCGGCACTTCCGCGATGTTATCGAGCCAGTCTTCGGGAATCTTGTGGCTCTTTGCCCGTTCACCCAGATCCAGGTAGTAACTGTCCGCGTGATATATCAGCGTGCCGGGAAACATCTTGACGTCATGCCCGCCGTCAGCGGTCAATTCCCACAGAATCAGCACCAGGGATTTATTTATGAAGTGTTCGAATTTCATGTATATCCCTGGTGTGAACCGACCGGTACGGAACCCGCCCGGCCACCGTTCTTATCCAAACTGCTTCCGGAAAAAGCAGGTTGCTTGCGGATTGTCATTGTACCGTTCGCAGGCTTCATATCCCCGCTTTTCATACAACGCGATCGCGGGCTTCAGACTGTGATGCGTATCCAGATAGATCCATCTGCATCCCTGACTCAGCGCATACGCTTCCAGCGTATCCATCAGCCTTTCCGCAATTCTGTGACCACGTGCTTCGGGTTGCACATAGAGCCGCTTGCATTCGGCGGCGTCCCGGATTGATGCCAACGCGCGCATCATTACGCAGCCAACGGCTTTACCTTTGAGATAGGCGAGCCACAGGCCGGAACCCGGCTCATCGACGATCTGCTTAATCATTTTGTGATCATCGCGTAACACCACATGCACCGCTTCGTAGTATTCCTCGATGAGCCGCAATGCGTCTGCGTCCGGTGTTTGCAGGCGCACGATGCGAACGGGAGAGGAAGTTAGGGAGGTACTCATTAAAACCCCTCACCCTAACCTCTCCCACAAGGGGAGAGGGGATTAGGAAGTTAGCCATATCAGCGTCCCCATCCGCCCACATTCGCCATCCCGCCGATACGAAAAAAACCTGTCCTTGTCCGTCAGCGTGCAGAACCCGCCGCCGTAGATTTCCCTGACGCCCAACGCCGCCAGTCGCATCCGCGCCAGCACGTACAAGTCGCATAGCCATTTGCCGTTCGGCTTGTGCCTGAACGCCGCCGTGGCATGGACATCCTGATCCACGAACGCCTGCATCACATCGTCACCGACTTCATAGGCTTCCGGTCCGATCGCCGGCCCCAGCCAGGCCATGATCGCGCCCGGTTCGACCCACATTGCCTTGACCGTATTCTCGAGCACGCCCGCCGACAGCGAACGCCAGCCGCAATGCGCAGCCGCGACCACTGTACCGGACTTGTCGCACAACAACACCGGCAGACAATCTGCCGTCATGATCACGCAGACTTCGCCGGCGCGCGCGGTGACGGCGGCATCGGCCGGTTCGGTGACTGCGCTGCCGTCGAGCCGCGCGACATTGGTGCGATGCACTTGCCGCAGCCAGCGCGGCGCCTGTTGCAGGTTCAACGCCTCGCCCACCCGATGCCGGTTTTCCTGCACGGCGGCGTGCGCATCGCCGACATGCTCGCCGAGATTGAGCGAGCTGTACGGTCCTGTGCTGACGCCGCCCGCGCGCGTAGTGCTCGCCGAGCGCACGCGCGCGGGCGCAGGCCAGTCGGGCCGGATAAATTCAGCATTGAGTTCGGAGTTGAGATCAATCGGCATGGGCGGGATGCCTGGCGAGATCGGTTTCGAGGGCTTGCAACAACTGCTGCATGTCTTCCGGCAACGGCGCTTCCCAGCTCATGAATTCGCCGCTGACCGGATGCGCGAGTCCGAGCCGGCGCGCGTGCAACGCCTGGCGTTTGAACCCGCGCAAGGCTGCGACGAACGATTCATCCGCATCGCGTGGTATCGCCAGCCGGCGTCCATAGACCGGATCGCCCAGCAACGGGTAGTGGACGTGCGTGAGGTGCACGCGGATCTGGTGCGTGCGGCCGGTTTCGAGTTTGACGCTGATGTGCGTATGCGCGCGGTAGCGCTTGATGACGCGGTAATGGGTGACGGCTTCGCGCCCGCCTTCGCGCACGCTCATGCGTTTGCGATCCACGCCATGGCGCGCGATCGGCGCATCTACCTTGCCGCCGCCGGTCATGACGCCGATGGCGATGGCTTCGTATTCGCGTTCGAATTCGCGGGCCGCGAGCGCGGCAACCAGATGGGTATGCGATTCGACCGTGCGCGCGACCGCGAGCAGGCCGGAGGTGTCCTTGTCGAGCCGGTGCACCAGCCCGCAGCGCGGCACGTTGATGAGCTCGGGCGCAAGGTGCAGCAGCGCATTCTGCAGGGTACCGGCGCGGTTACCGGCACCCGGATGCACCACCAGCCCGGCCGGTTTGTTGACGATGATGAGCGCTGCATCTTCATATATGACATCCAGCGGCAGGGCTTCCGGCTCGACGCCGGTGATGGGCTCATCGCTCGCCACGATGCGCACATGCTGCCCGCTCGCCACGATGTCGCGGGGGCGCGGCACGCGCCGATCCAGCGTCACCTGTCCACCCTTGATCCATTGCGTGAGGCGGCTGCGAGAATAGTCCGGGAACAGTTGCGCCAGCGCCTGATCGAGCCGCTGACCGGCCAATTCGGCGGGAATCAGGCTTTCCTTGATGCTGTGCTGGCTCATCCGGCCCTCGCCGCCACTGGGTCTGGCGGCAGTTTACGTTATACTTGCAGCCTGTTGCGACCGGCATCCTGCCGCCACGGATCAATACCCATGCGCTTACGCTTCACACTCACGGCCCTGCTGGCCGCTGCCCTGCTTATTGGCGGCTGCGCGAGCGAGCAGGAAAAAGACCAGACGCTGGCGGCCCAGGACCTGTATTCCCAGATCGAGGCCAACATCAAGGCCGGCAATTACAAGACTGCGATCCAGCGCCTGCAGACCCTGGAATCGCGCTTCCCGTTCAACGACTTCGGCACCCAGGCCGAACTCGACCTGATCTACGTGAATTATCTCGACAAGGATTACGACACCGCCGAGGACTCGGCCGATCGTTTCATCCGCGAACATCCGCGGCATGCGGATGTGGACTATGCCTATTACATGAAGGGCGTGGCGTACTTCGATCAGGCACCGGGGTTTCTGGAAACCGTGTTCAAAAAGGACACCTACCAGCGAGACCCGGGCGACGCCGAGAAATCGTTCCAGGCTTTCCAGCTGTTCCTGCAGAAATTCCCCAACAGCAGGTACACACCGGATGCGCGGCAGCGCATGGTGTTCCTGCGTGACCGGCTGGCCTTGTACGAATGGGCGGTGGCGGATTACTACATGCGCCGCGGAGCCTGGATTTCGGCACTGGACCGCGCCGACAACATCATCAAGCATTACCCGCAAACGCCGAGCCTGAAACCGGCCTTGCAGATCATGGCGACCGCTTACACCAGACTCGGTCTCACCGAGTTGGCGGACGACACCAAGCGGACTCTGGAATTGAATTTCCCGGGCGCGTCGTCGGAATACGAGGCCCACGGTCCGTCTTAATAGAGGCTCCCAACCTTATTCCCTCTCCCCTGGTGGGAGAGGGAATAAGGTGAGGGGATATATTTTCAATGTAATTTCAGTGGGTTCATCCTTCTCTACGCCTTACATTTAAATCCAAAACGCTGAAAATCGTGACGCGGCAAAGCAGCCTTAATTAAGACCTGGATTCCCGCTTCGGCTTTGGCGTCCTGCGTCGCCCTACCGCCTACATCCCTGTAGGAGTCCGCGGGAATGACGATTACTGAGTTCTGGAACGCCATGTGTTTCATGAACGCTCCAGGACGCACAGCACTTCTTTAGTGCTTGTGATACCCGGACGTAATCGGATATCTACGATCCCTGCCAAACGACCGCCGGCTGACGCGCACCCCTGGCGGTGCCTGACGGCGTTTATATTCCGCCTGCTGTACCAGCTTCACGACCCGTTTCACAGTGGCTTCATCGAAGCCGCGCGCGACGATATCTGCGACACTCAGATCCTCTTCCACGAACGCAGTCAGAATCGGATCGAGGATATCGTACGGCGGCAGGTTGTCCGAATCTTTCTGCTCCGGCGCCAGTTCCGCTGAAGGTACCCGTGCGATCACCGCTTCCGGAATCGCGCGTGAGAGACCGTTACGATAGCGACACAGCGCGTACACCATGCTCTTGGTGCAATCGCGGATC
>JBOIBL010000252.1:0-6441 GCA_050739495.1 Gammaproteobacteria bacterium
CCGGCGACACCCGCAGTCGTCCGAAATGTTCACGCAGCAATTGCACGGCCGTACGGATGTGCCGTTCCGGTTCGACGTTGCTGCCGATGCCAACGAAGACTTCAGGCATCGCGAGTTCTTTCTATGATTATGCCCACTGATTTGCTTCCACTCACCGCTCCCGGCTTGTGCAGCGTGACTTTCACCCACGGCACCTTGAACTCTTTTAATACGATCCCGGCGACGTTTTCCGCCAGCGTTTCGACCAGCTGGAATTCCTGTTCGCTGACATACTGGATGATGCGTTTGGCGACAGTCTTGTAATCGAGCGTGTCGTCGATCTTGTCGCTGGCGGCCGCACGCCGGATATCGGTGCCCATGTCGAGATCGAAGATCACAGTCTGGCGGATACGGCGCTCCCAGTCGTACACGCCGACCACGGTATCGATGCGCAAATCACGGATGAAGACGATGTCCATGCGGTTCCTATATAGACTTAAATTTCGAGTTCCCTTCTCCCTCCGGGAGAAGGCGCCCGAAGGGCGGATGAGGGTATGGAAACAACTTGCGTTGCGGGCTTCGCCGCACCCTCACCCCTGCTCCTCGGCAACCGCTCCTGCGTTGCTCTACCTCCTGCATCCCTGCAGTCGTCTCCCAACGGGAGAGGGAGCAAAAAGTTTTTGACACACGCTACATACCATTCACGCAGCCGTCAGGCTATCCAGCGGCCAGCGCGCAGTGACGGGTACCGGCGCTGGATTCGCGTTGGCGGCCAGCCGCACATAACCGGCGTAGGCAATCATGGCACCGTTGTCGGTACAGAATTCGGAACGCGGATAGAACACCTGGCCGCCGCGTTGGGCGGCAAGTTCCATCAATCGCGCGCGCAAGGATTTGTTGGCACCGACCCCGCCCGCCACTACCAGCCGCTTGAGTCCTGTTTGTTCCAGCGCGCGTTCACACTTGATTGCGAGCGTGTCCACTGCGGCTTCCTCGAACGCGCGCGCGATATCGGCTTTGGTCTGTGCATCGTCCGGCGCATTCTTGAGTGTCGAGAGTACCGCGGTCTTGAGACCACTGAAGCTGAAATCCAGTCCCGGCCGGTCGGTCATCGGGCGCGGCAACTTGAAGCGGCCGCTGACCCCGGATTGCGCGAGTTTCGCCAGATGCGGCCCACCCGGATACGGCAACCCCAACAATTTGGCGACCTTGTCGAAGGCCTCGCCGGCGGCATCGTCGATGGATTCACCGAGTGTCTGGTACCGGCCGACCCCGCGTACCTCGACCAGCATCGTATGGCCGCCTGATACCAACAGGGCCACAAACGGGAATTCGGGGCGCGGTTCCTCGAGCATGGGGGCCAGCAGATGCCCCTCCATATGATGGATACCGACCGCCGGCACCTGCCAGGCGAAGGCCAGCGAACGCGCAAAACAGGCCCCGACCAGCAGCGCGCCCAGCAAACCCGGGCCGGCCGTGTAGGCGACGCCGGTGATCTGCTCGCGACTGGACCCGGCCTCGGCCAGCGCGGCCTCGACCATCGGCAGCAGTTTGCGGACGTGATCGCGGGAGGCCAGCTCCGGCACCACCCCGCCATATTCGGCATGCAGGGGGATCTGGCTGTAGAGCGCATGCGACAGCAGACCCTGCTCGCCGTCATAGACGGCGACGCCGGTCTCGTCGCAGGAGGTTTCGATGCCGAGGATTCGCAAGTGGGACGGGCTCTAAAGTGGCGTCAGGCTTTGCAATTCTACACGCCGGCCGGTAGAATTCCCGCCCTTTCCGGGGTGGCCATGGGGCCGCCCGCCCGATAAAGCGAGAACCGAATGCCCAGCGTACGTGTGAAGGAAAACGAACATTTCGATGCAGCCCTGCGCCGCTTCAAGCGCGCCTGCGAAAAAGCCGGTGTGATGACCGAGCTGCGCCGCCGTGAGTTTTACGAAAAGCCCACCCAGGAGCGCAAGCGCAAGCAGGCTGCGGCCGTGAAGCGCCACATGAAGAAGCTGTCTCGCGAACAGTCCCGTCGTATCCGTCTCTATTGATTGAAGTTTCGAGCCGCACGGCTCCCAATCCGTCAAATACGCTACGGCGCTGTTCGCAAGAAGAGCGCCGTAATTTTTTCCAGGGTGGTGATTGAGTATGTCTCTCAAAGAAAAGATCACAAATGACATGAAAGACGCCATGCGCGCCGGCGACAAGCCGCGCCTCGGTGTGATCCGGCTGATCCTCGCTGCCATCAAGCAGCGCGAAGTGGACGAACGCATCACGCTCGACGACACCCAAGTGCTGGCGGTGCTCGACAAGATGGTCAAGCAGCGCCGCGATTCCGTGACTCAGTTTCAGGCCGGCAACCGCCAGGATCTGGCGGACAAGGAACAGGCCGAGATCGGGCTGATCCAGACTTACCTGCCCGCGCAACTTGGTGCGGCCGAGCTGGATGCCCTTGTAGCGGAAGCGATCAAGACCAGCGGCGCTGCCGGCATCAAGGACATGGGCAAGGTCATGGGCCTGCTCAAACCCAAGGTTCAGGGCCGCGCGGATATGGGTGGTGTCAGCGCACTCATAAAAGCAAAGTTAGGCGCCTGAAATCGGTCTTTCGAGCCCGCGTGTGGCGGGCGTGGACTATCCTTCAGTACACACAACGGGTTCGGCCGGAATGAACAATTTTGGCCGAAAACGCGACGCGGCGGTTTTCGAGGCGCGGAGTTACCGAAGCAGGTAATGGGCACCGGGGAAACCGTCGCAACAATGTTATCGGCCAAAAGGGCCATTCCGGCATGGCACGCATTCCACCAGGATTCATCGAAGAGCTGCTGACGCGCATCGACATTGTCGAGGTGATCGACAAGCGCGTGCCGCTCAAGAAACATGGCCGTGAGTTCGCGGCCTGCTGCCCGTTCCACAACGAGAAGACACCGTCTTTCTATGTCAGCCCCGTCAAGCAGTTCTATCACTGCTTCGGCTGCGGCGCGCACGGCACCGCCATCGGTTTCCTGATGGAGTACGAGCACATGGAATTTCCGGACGCAGTACGCGAACTGGCTTCGATCGCCGGCGTCGAAGTGCCGGAAGAAAGCGGCGGGCAGGAAAAGGCCTCGAGCAATGCGCCGCTCTATGAGGTACTCGACAAAGCCTCACGCTTCTATCGCGAACAACTGAAAAAAGCCCCGGTGGCAATCGAGTATCTGAAACTACGCGGATTGAGCGGCGAAATCGCTGCCGAGTTCGGCATCGGTTATGTGCCCGACGGTTGGGACAATCTGCTACGGCAATTCGACGGCAAGGACGAGACCAACCGCAATCTGCTTGCCGCCGGCATGCTGATCCGCAAGGACGATGGCCGTTATCACGATCGGTTTCGCGCCCGCATCATGTTTCCGATCCGCGACAATCGCGGCCGGATCATCGGCTTCGGCGGGCGGGTGCTCGACAAGACTGAACCGAAATACCTGAATTCGCCGGAAACGCCACTGTTTCACAAAGGCCGCGAGCTCTATGGCCTCTACGAAGCACGCCAGGCACTGCGAAATATTTCCCGGCTGATGGTGGTCGAAGGTTACATGGATGTGGTCGCATTGCATCAGCACGATGTGCGTTACGCGGTTGCCACGCTGGGTACCGCCACCACCGCAGATCATCTGCAGCGGTTGTTCCGGGTCGCGCCCGAAGTGGTGTTCTGCTTCGACGGTGACCGCGCGGGACGCAGCGCCGCGTGGCGGGCACTGGAAAATGCCTTACCGGAAGCGCGCGAAGGCCGGCAGATCAAGTTCCTGTTCCTGCCGGAAGGTGAAGACCCGGACACGCTGGTGCGCAAGGAAGGCCGCGAAGCCTTCGAGGCCCGTCTAACCGATGCGATGCCTCTTTCGCGGTTCCTTATCGACAGTCTGGCGGCCCAAATTGACCTCGGGTCAGCCGAAGGTCGTGCCGGGCTGGTGGAGCTGGCCCGCCCGCACCTCAACCGGGTGCCGGCCGGCGTATTTCATGATTTGCTCAAAGATGAAATTGCCCGGTTGGCCCAGGTGGATTCTGGAAAGTTGACTATGCTTAACCAGGCGGTCGCCCACGGGCCGATGTCCCGGATGGGACAAGGGGCCGGCCGCCAGGATCCCAGGCCACAACTCACCAGCCCGGTGCGCAAGGCTATCGCCCTGTTGCTGAGCCGGCCACAGCTGGCAGCCCTGGCCGGTGAACCGGGAACACTGGACAGCGTTTCCCTGAAAGGGGCCGACGTACTCAAGGCCCTGGTGGAATTTGCCCAGGCCCACCCCCATATCAACGGGGCCGGCCTGCTCGAGCACTGGCGCGACACCGAGATCGGCGCCACCTTGAACAAGCTGGCCCGGGCCGAGCTGGTGACCCCGGACGAGGCCATGGAGAGCGAGTTCGCGGCGGTCATGGCCGACCTGACCGGACGCCGGCCCGCCGAGCGGCGGCGTGACGAATTGATCGCCGAATCCCGGCGCCGGGGCCTGAATCCCGCTGAAAAAGCGGAACTAAGCCGCCTGCTGCTGGTCCAGAATGGCCCGGATAACGCCGCCCGGGACACGAAAACCGATTGATTTAGCTGGAAAAAACGGCTTTTTGCGATATAATTGAGCGTTTCACTCCGGCGTTTTTGTAAACACCGCTTTCTACACGGAACACCATGAACCAGATGACAGAGGACAAGCAGTCGCAGCTCAAATTGCTCATTGCCAAGGGCAAGGAGCAGGGCTATCTCACCTATGCGGAGGTGAATGATCACCTGCCCAACGAGATCGTCGATCCGGAACAGATCGAAGAGATCATCGCGACCATCAACGATATGGGCATCCCGGTGCACGAAGATGCCCCGGACGCCGATACCCTGCTGCTGTCCGACAACGCCGCTTCCTCGAACGACGATGACGACGCCGCGGAAGAAGCCGCCGCCGCATTGGCCGCCCTGGATGCCGAATTCGGCCGCACCACCGACCCGGTGCGCATGTACATGCGCGAGATGGGCACCGTCGAACTGCTGACCCGCGAAGGCGAAATCAAGATCGCCAAGCGCATCGAGGAAGGCTTGACCCAGGTGCTGGCTTCGGTGGCGACCTATCCTGCGTCGTCGGCGCTGCTGCTGTCGGAATACGACGGCATCGCAGAAGGCCGTACCAAGCTCACCGACATCATCTCCGGTTTCATCGACCCCAACGCCGATGACGTGATCCCGGAACCGGTCGCTCCTGCAGCTGCCACGGAGCACGACGACAACACGCCCGCGCTTGCCGACGGCGACGATGCCAACGAGACCGAGGAAGACGACGTTCCCAAGGGCAAAGGCAAGAACGCGAAAGCCGGCAGCGACGATGAAGAGGAAGACAGCGGTGATGGCGACGACGCCAGCCCCGTAGATACCGGTCCGGATCCGGAAGAAGCCGCGCGCCGCTTCGCGTAACTGCGCAAGCTGCACGAGAAAGCCGTGCGCGCCATCGCCAAACACGGCACCGAACACAAGAGCACCATCCGTTTGCGCAAGCAGTTGGCGGAATCGCTGATGCAGTTCAAGCTCACCCCGCGCATGACCGATGCGCTGACCAGCAACCTGCGTCATCTGGTGGAACTGATCCGTTCCTTCGAACGCGGCATCATGCAGCTGTGCGTGCAGAAAGCCGGCATGCCGCGCAAGGATTTCATCAAGAGCTTCCCGGATAACGAGACCAGCACCCGTTGGCTGGATCGCATGATCAAGTCCAAGCGCAAATGGTCCGCGGCGCTGGGTCGTCAGAAAGACGACGTTATCCGCTTGCAGCACAAGCTGATCTCGGTCGAGACCGAAACGCATCTCTCGATCCGCGAACTGAAAGAGATCAATCGCCAGATGTCGATCGGCGAAGCGAAAGCCCGCCGCGCCAAGAAAGAAATGGTGGAAGCCAACCTGCGTCTGGTGATCTCGATCGCCAAGAAATACACCAACCGCGGCCTGCAGTTCCTGGATTTGATCCAGGAAGGCAACATCGGCCTGATGAAAGCGGTGGACAAGTTCGAATAACGTCGCGGTTACAAGTTCTCGACCTATGAGACCTGGTGGATTCGTCAGGCCATCACGCGCTCGATCGCGGATCAGGCCCGCACCATCCGTATCCCGGTGCACATGATCGAAACCATCAACAAGCTGAACCGCATTTCGCGGCAGATGCTGCAGGAGATGGGCCGCGAACCGACGCCGGAAGAACTCTCCGTGAAAATGGAGATGCCGGAAGACAAGGTGCGCAAGGTGCTCAAGATCGCCAAGGAACCGATCTCGATGGAAACCCCGATCGGCGACGACGAAGATTCGCATCTGGGCGACTTCATCGAAGATGTCTCCGTGACCTCACCGGCCGATGCCGCGACGGCAGAAGGCCTGCGCGAAGCCACCCACGGCGTGCTCGCCTCGCTGACACCGCGCGAAGCCAAAGTGCTGCGCATGCGCTTCGGCATCGACATGAACACGGACCACAC
>JBOIBL010000253.1:0-8268 GCA_050739495.1 Gammaproteobacteria bacterium
GAACAGCCGGACTGCAGCGTAAACCACGAACATGTGAGTCAAATAGATTTCATAGCTGAGGCGCCCGCAGGCACGTAGCCAGCCCAAGCCCGGCAATGCGTATCTCCAGCCTGCCTCCTCCCGCCAATATAACCCGGCCACCAGACACAGCACAGAAAATGTCAGCAAGAGCATATAGCTGTCATGCAATACCGGCCACAGGATATCGCCGGCAAACAAAACCGCCCCCAACCCAATCGTACCGGCGCCGCACAACAAGACAGTAAACGGTCGCCGTGGTGACTTGCTGTGTGCAACGATCAACGCACCCAGCACACCCATCGCAATCGCCGCCATACCGGGAAGATAAGCTTTTTCCTGCCAGATTTCATTGCCATGCAACGCAGCATGGGTAACAGGTAATGACACGGCCAATATAACCAGCAGCGGCACCAATACCCAAGTTCGCCGGGTCAACAGGCAAGCGACAGGAAATCCGATATAAAACGCTTCTTCTATCGATAACGACCAGAGCACGTCCCAGTTGCCAGGCAGATAACCCGTATGTCCTTCGTACCAATTCAGATGTAACCCCAGCGCAGCCAGAACCGCCCGCCATAGCGACTGGTTGACGTGCCTTATAACGTAATCCTGGAAACCGAGCAGATCCAGCACGCTCAACACGCATACCAGCAGGATCAGACAGGGCACGATCCGGGCGAAACGCCGGGCATAAAATGCTCTTAAATTGATGCGCCAAAGAGCGCCCCAACGCCGCAGCGAATTGGTCGCGATGAGAAAACCGGAGATGACGAAAAACACAAATACCGATTCATAGCCGTTGTAGTTCAGACTTATCAGCAAACGGTGCGAAACCAGGGAACCAAGTCCGGTGTGGACAAGCGGTATCCTCAGACCGATATGATTGAGGATTACCAGCAGAATCGACAAGCCACGCAGTAAATCAATACCCTGATTCCGGGGAATGGCCTGCGCCTGCGTAGCCACGCGTCGCGGGCTTATTCGACGTTTTCTTTCGGCACCGGCTGCCGGGTAAGCATGGCCAACAGCGATGCCAGGCGGTCACGCATCTCGCGGCGGTCCACGATCATGTCGAGCGCGCCGTGTTCGAGCAGGAACTCGCTGCGCTGGAAACCCTCCGGAAGCGTCTCGCGCACAGTTTGCTCGATGACTCGCTGACCGGCAAAACCAATCAACGCCTTCGGTTCCGCCACATTTACATCGCCAAGCATGGCAAAACTGGCGGAGACGCCACCCGTCGTCGGATCAGTCAACACCGAGACGAACGGGATACCCTTGCGCGACAAACGCGCGAGTGCAGCACTGGTCTTGGCCATCTGCATCAAGGAGATCAGCGCTTCCTGCATGCGCGCACCGCCGCTGGCGGAAAAGCATATGAAAGGAGCATTCTCATCCATGGCCGTATTGACGCAACGCAGGAAGCGCTCGCCGACTACCGCACCCATGGAACCACCCATGAATTTGAATTCGAATGCGGCCGCCACCACCCGCATGCCCTTGAGGCGGCCTTTCATCGCCACCAGCGCATCTTTCTCCCCAGTGGTTTTCTGCGCGATAAGCAAGCGATCCTTGTATTTCTTGCTGTCGCGGAACTTGAGGAGATCCACCGGTTCGACATTGGCACCGATCTCCACCCCCGAGCCCGGGTCGAGGAAGGCGTCCAGACGTTGCCGCGCTGAGAGACGCATGTGGTGACCACACTTCGGGCATACGAACAGGTTCCGCTCCACCTCTGCGCGATACAGCACCGCACTGCATTCGCTGCACTTGCTCCACAGACCTTCCGGCACACTGCGTCGCGCAGTGCGTGCTTCGGTGTTGATATGTGACGGGACCAGTTTCTTGAACCAGTTCATAGCTGATTGCACCTTACCAAATCTTCTGAACTATTCACGCAGCATCTATAGCTCTGCGCAAACCCAATACAAATTCACTCACATCCGACAGCATACGCTCCCGGTCAAGCTGCTGGGCCGCGATCCGGCTGACGATGGCGCTACCCACAATCACCGCATCCGCCAGTGGCGCGAGCCGTGCGGCAGTCTGCGCATCGCGGACGCCGAAACCGACACCCACCGGCAGGCTGGTCTGCCCGCGAATATTTGCCAGCCGTTCCGCGACACCCTCCACATCCAGGCTCGCAGCACCCGTGACGCCCTTGAGCGAAACATAATAAACGAATCCGGAAGCCGCCTCGCAGACCCGCCGGATACGCGCTCCGGTCGTGGTCGGCGCCAACAGAAAGATGGGGTCCAATCGGTGCTGGCGTAACAGGCCGGCCAGCGGCTCCGCCTCTTCCGGCGGCATATCCACGGTCAATACCCCATCCACCCCGGCACTTTCGGCCTCGCCGGCAAAGCGCTCGATACCGAAAGCGTGTATCGGATTCAGATAACCCATCAGCACCACCGGGGTCTCCGGATCACCGGTCCTGAATTCACGCACGATCGACAATACGTCAGTCAGCGTGGTGCCGGCGGCCAGGGCCCGTTCACAGGCCTGCTGGATCACCGGTCCATCGGCGGTTGGGTCGGAAAACGGTACGCCCAATTCCAGGATATCCGCGCCCGCGCGCACCAACCCGTGCATCAACGCCACACTCGCTCGTTTATCAGGATCACCGGCGGTGATGTAAGGCACCAGCGCGGTACGCCCTGCACGCTTGAGTGCCGCAAATCGGTTTGCCAGCCGGCTCACAATTCGATTCCTTCGCGAACCGCCACAGTATGGATATCCTTGTCGCCACGCCCAGACAAATTCACAACGATAATCTCGTCCTGTCTCATATTCGGCGCCAGGCGCATTGCATACGCGATCGCGTGACTCGATTCGAGGGCCGGCATGATGCCTTCACTGCGCGTCAGAGTATGGAATGCCTGCAAGGCTTCATTATCATCGATCGCTGCATAGGTAACCCGCCCCATATCCTTCAGCCAGGCGTGTTCGGGACCGACACCGGGATAATCCAGACCGGCCGAGATGGAATGGGTTTCGGTGATCTGCCCGTCGGCATCGTCAAGGATGTAGGTGCGATTGCCGTGCAGTACGCCCGGATGACCGCCGCTCAACGAAGCGGCATGCTTGCCGCTCGCAATACCGGAACCACCTGCTTCCACACCGAACATCTTCACCTGATCATCATCCAGAAATGCATGGAACAGACCGATTGCATTGGAACCACCGCCCACGCAGGCAACCAGTGCATCGGGTAACCGGCCTTCAGCAGTGAGGATTTGGGTACGGGTCTCTTCGCCGATGCAGGCATGAAAATCTCGTACCATCATCGGATAAGGATGCGGACCCGCGACGGTGCCGATCACGTAGAACGTGTTATCCACGTTGCTGACCCAGTCGCGCATCGCTTCATTGAGTGCATCCTTCAAGGTTCGTGAACCCGACGTCACCGGCACCACCTTCGCACCCAACAAACGCATGCGGAATACATTGATGGCCTGGCGCTGGATATCCTCCGCGCCCATGTAGACGATGCACTCGACACCCATCCGGGCTGCCACCGTCGCCGTCGCCACCCCATGCTGACCGGCACCGGTTTCGGCAATGAGACGTGTCTTGCCCATCCGTTTTGCAAGTAGCGCCTGGCCAAGCGCATTGTTGATCTTGTGTGCTCCGGTATGATTCAAGTCTTCGCGCTTCAGATAAATTCGCGCGCCGCCCAATGAACTGCTCAGACGTTCAGCAAGATATAAAGGCGAAGGACGACCGACAAAATCCTTGAGATCGCGTTTGAGTTCATTCTGAAAATCAGCATCCTGGCGATATTTCAGATAAGCAGCACGTAATTCTTCCACCGGACCCATCAGGGTCTCGGCCACGAAACGACCACCATAAATACCGAAATGCCCCTCAGCATCGGGGAAGCGACGCAACGATTCCTTCAGCGTATGGACACGTTCAGGGATTCGGGACACTGTTCACCTCGGCTATGAAATCCGCCATGCGCCGCACATCCTTGATACCCGGTGCGCTTTCCACACCGCTTGATACGTCCACACCATAGGGATGGACGCTACCGATGGCAGCCGCGACATTACCCGGTTTGAGACCACCGGCGAGTATCAGCGGCGGACCACTGAACTCCCGCACCCGCGACCATTCAAATGTGATCCCGGTACCGCCTTTCTGGCCGGCAGCGTGGCTGTCCAGCAGCAGCGCAGCAGCATCCGCGTAACGGTGTGCGTAATCCATGATGTCTACCTGACTGCCCATGGGCACCGCTTTTATATAACGACGATTGAATCCACGGCAAAATTCCGGTGCTTCACTGCCGTGGAACTGCAACAGATCCACGCGCACGACATCCAGTATCGACAGCACCTCGTCTCGGCTCGGATCCAGGAACAGACCCGTGACCGTGACGAATGCCGGCAGACGTGCGACCAGATCCTGCGCCTGCGCGATACTGACATGGCGCGGGCTTTTCGGATAGAACACCAAGCCTACTGCATCCACACCCAGACGCGCTGCTGCCTCTACATCTTCACCACGCGTCATACCGCAGACCTTGATTCTTACACGCAAGTTGATCGCCTTTTTGATAACCGGAAAAGCTGTGAATATTTTCCTAAAGCGTAACAGAAAGCCCATCAAACAGCGCACCATCCGACAGCGGTATATCGAAACGGGGTGGATACAACACCGCTCTGAAACACAAACCCTCGGGAGCTGCTGTCACGCCACCCAGCCTGCGGTCGCGGCCCGCCAATACACTTTGCGTCCACTCCACGCCCTGCTTGCCGGCACCGATCGCCATCAGCACGCCGGCGATATTTCGCACCATATGGTGTAAAAAAGCGTTGGCCACGACGTCTATCCAGATCAATTCGTCGTGTCGTTCGACCCGCAGGAGATGCAGCGTACGCACGGGGGAATGCGCCTGGCATTCGATCGCGCGAAACGCCGAAAAGTCATGCTCCCCCAGGAGGCACTTGGCAGCAGTCTGCATACGTACGTGATCCAGTGGCCGATGTGTCCAGGTCGCTTGTGCCCGCGCCAGGACCGGACGGGTTGCGCGATTCAGGATCGTGTAACGATAGTGGCGCGCTCGCGCCTGAAAGCGCGCATGAAAATCCTCGGCGACCGGTCTTACCCAATTCACTGCCACATCGGCCGGCAGATTGGCATTCAGACCCAGCAACCAGTTGCGCAACTCCCGCACTGCGCTGCTATCGAAATGCACCACCTGTGCACTGGCATGCACCCCGGCATCGGTACGGCCGGCGCAAGTGATCTCGACGGGATGATCTGCGACCCGCGAAAGTGCCTGCTCAAGACAGCCCTGGACCGTACGTCCTGCATGGGGCTGGCGCTGCCAACCCATGAAGGCCGTACCGTCATATTCAACGCCTAGGGCAAAACGCGGCATGGGCGCTTCTGAAAGTTAAGCTGTTGATCTCTGATAAAGCCAGTTTTAATTGGTGCGCGTAACTCACTGCGCACTACTCGCTCCGCCATAAACGGATACTTCAGCCGAGATGCTTCATCAACTCCTGCGCTTCCTGCTTTTGCTGCGAAGTACCTTCCTCCATGACTTCATCGAGAATGCTCTTGGCGCCATCCGGATCACCCATGTCGATATAGGCACGAGCGAGATCCAGCTTGGTGCCCACTTCACTCAGGCTATTGGCGCCTGCGTCTTCAGCGGGCGCTGCTGAGGCCGTCATGGATGGCATGTCGCCATCCAGCGACAAACCCGCACCAAGTCCACCGTCCGCCGGTGCTTCGTCTTCCTGTGGCGGTACATTGGTATTGACGAAATCCGAGAGCTCCTTGAGCGCCTTGTCGAATTCCACTTGCGAATCGGTGCCGAAATCAGTCGAAACCGCCGGCTCGTCCATGCTGTGTGCCGGTTTGTCGCTGGGGGTCGGCTCGATATTGAGATCGCCCAGATCGAACTCCATACCAGCGTCTGCCGCAGGCGCGGCTTTCTGCGTCGCAGGTTCCGGTGCGGCAACTTCTGCGGCTGGAGCAGGTTCGAGATCTGGCAATGAAAATTCCAGACCCTCATCGGCAGCAACCGGCGCTTCAGAAACGGGTTCGGAACGCATGTCGGCACCCGACAGGATCGCGGTACCCGAATGCGGTGAATCCGCATCCGCTTCCGAAAAAGCGCCGGCCAGAGGATCAAGATCACTGACCATGGTGTCCGTACCACCGCTCTCCAGCGCGATATCCACGCTGCTGCTGGTGCCCGTGCCGCTGGCCGTTCCGGTGGCCGCAAACATGGCCTCATCCGGAGCAACCTGCCGCCCCATGATCGCAACGCTCTCCCAATCCTTGTCCGGGGAACCACCCATGTCTTTACGCAAGCCACGTGCAATATCGACGAAATTACTGGCATCGCCAGCAGTGAAATAGACCTCCAGCAACTTCATCTTCACATCACGCCGGCCCGGATCCTGGCTCAAGGTTTTTTTCAACACATCGGCAGCCTGATCATAAAGACCGTATGCCATGTGGAAATCAGCTTCAGCAACCGGATCGGAATCATCCAGCTTCACCGGTGCCCCACCCGTGATCGTCTCACTACCCACTGCTGCTGGCGGGGGGACCATCACGGTCTTGTCGCTCGTTTCGGCTTCAGGAACATGATCCATGACCGGCTCGGCCGCGGGGCTGGCTTCGCCTTTGGCTTTCTTGTTCTTGTCTTTGGCTTGTCTGGTCTTGGTGCGGGTGGTGACTGCGACGGCGGTCAGGTCATCCACGCCAACCTGTTCCTGCTCCAGCCAATCGGCACCAGAGATACGGCCCGGTTTCAGGGATTTCGATTTGGTGGTGCCGGCGCCGCCACGGCGCTTCTTGATCACCACGCCAGCCAGTACCAGCACCACTACCAGGGCGATCACTATCAGTGCATAGATATTGCTCAAAGCACCCAGCAGCGTATCCACGATTCCACCCGAAACGGGGGCCGGCTTGCTCGCTGGCTTGACCACAGGTTTGCTGGGCGTCAGCGGTTTGGCGACCGGCGGCTGTTCCGGCGGTAACGGCAAGCCCTTGTTTTCGGGCTTCTGGTTAAGAGTATTGGCCTGATTCTGAACGGCTGCGAGGTTATTGCTCTTCACCGTAACCGGGGCTTCAGTGGGTACGGCTGGCACTGACGCAGGCAGCGGTGGCGGTACAGCCTCATTTGTTTTACCGGTTACCGATTTGCCCGATTTGGCGGGCTTGCTTGATTTGGCGACATTGGCGGTTCCCTTGCCGTTCTCGCCGGCACCCGGAACCTGATTCTCGGCGGCTTCGACTGCAGAGCTGGGAGCAACCAGTTGCAATGCCGGGGTCGTATTCTCGGTGTTCTCGGGTTTTACAGGTTTGCTCGTGGCCTGCCCGCGGCTCGCCCGCCATTCCTGTATCTGGGTGCGGACCTCGCTATTGGCCTCGCTCACCGTGATCGCCTGAACATCGCTCAGGCTTGGCACTCGCATCACATACCCCGCCTTCATGCGATTGATGTTGTGCATGAAGACTTCCGGGTTGGCCCGATAGATGGCGATCATCATCTGGTTGAGCGTCACGTCTGATGGCCGCAGCTTGTTCGCGATTTCCGACAACGTTTCACCGCGATGGATCGGACCGTAATCCGCACCCAAACCCTGCGGCGCTGGCGCCGGAGCAGATTCGATCGGTGTCGGAGCGGGCGTCGGTGCCGGTTGCGCCGGCATCGGCGTGGTCACCACGGGTGGGGGCGGGCTGACCGCAGCCGGCGCTTTCGGTTGCGTTGTTTCAGGCGCCACCAAAGCGGCAGTCGCAGACGGCGCTGGTGCAGCAACCGGTTTGGCAGGAGTCGCTGGTGCCGGAGCAGCCTTGGTCGCAGTCTCAAAATTCGGGGGGTTCAGGAGTACGGTGTATTCGCGCAGCAACTCACCGTTATCCCAGGTCGCATCGAGCAGAAAATCCAGGAACGGCTCCCGGATCGGACCCGGGCTGGTGACGTGCAGATAAGCGGTGCCATCGGGTTTACGCACCACCTGAAACTGGAGCTTGGCCAGCACGATGGGATAATCGAGACCTGCCTGCTGAAATTGAGCCTGACTCGCAAGTTTTACTTGCAGGCTGTCGAGTTCGTCGCTGGCGGCGCCTACAATCTGGATGTCGGCATTCAGGTTCTCATTCAGCGCAGAATTCAACTTGATCTCACCGAGACCAAGTGCGTTCGCAGCGAACGGCATCAATACCGTTACGAACGTCAATAAACACGCCAGCTTCTTGCTCATGGTCTCTCCCCAGACT
>JBOIBL010000254.1:0-3198 GCA_050739495.1 Gammaproteobacteria bacterium
CGGTGCCGGTACCGGCAGCTGCTTGGTACCGGCGAGTTCCGCTGCGGTCTGCTCGATGTTGTGCTGCGCGAAATAATCGAAGTAATTCCAGTCGCCGTATGACTGTTTGAGTTGCGGCAGGACATCACTCACTAACGCCGTACCTGACTCGTCCCTGGCACGTGCCGCACCGACAAGCTTGCGCAACGTCACCAGGTAATCGCGGAACACGCTCACATCGGGGGTCGCCCCCACATCACCGTGCCCCGGTACGAAAGTGGCGTGTGGATAATCCTTGAGGAACGTATCATTACTGGCAATCTGGGCACGGGTATCGGCGTCAATCAGGTTCGGCAGGCAGTGGTTCCAGAACAGGTCGCCGGCAAATACCACGTTCGCGTCCGACACATAGATGATCGAGTCGCCGCCGGTATGACCGGGCAATACCCGCACCACCACTTTGCGCTGTCCAAGATAGATCTCGATGCTGTTGCGATACACCACCTCGGGCAACACGTACGATTCGACCATGTGCTTCTGCTGCGGCGTAATCTTGTCGCCGAAGAATTTCAGGTTCTCAGTCCGCTCCCAGGCCCGCACATTGCGCTGCGCGAAAATCACCGCACCCGCCGCCTGATAAACCCCGTTACCGGCAACATGATCGAGGTGGTAATGCGTGTTGATCACGTAACGCACCGGCAACGGCGTCTTGGCATGAATCGCCGCCAGCAGTGCCTTGGCCGCTGCTGGCGTTTCGAAACTGTCCACTACCAGCACACCATCGCTGCCGACGATGAAACCGGAGTTGCCGCCGGCATGGCTGCCCGGCGCCGAGATCGCCGCCCACACGCCATCGCCCACCCGGTGCAAGGTAAAAAATGCGGGCGTACCGGCAGCAAGTGCCGCATCGCAACCGGGCACCAGAGCCAGTAGCAACAACAAGATACGTGCACGCAGCATGATTCACCTCGGTGCAAACGCTTGACGAGCCGACACTATGCCCCTGTTTCCAAGGCCGGTAAACAGATTCTTGCGCGCCCTGCTAGACTGTTTTCACCGGCATCCGCACTCACCGCCGTTCGCACCAGTGAGAGAAATCATGTCCAACCAAGTCAAGCCCGTCCCCGAGGGCTACCACAGCGTGACCCCGTATCTGATCGTGAAAGGCGCTGCGGCTGCACTCGAGTTCTATAAAAAGGCATTCGGTGCGACCGAAACCGTGCGTATGCAGGATGGCGAACGTATCGGCCACGCCGAAATCGTCATTGGCGATTCGCACGTGATGCTGGCAGACGAATACCTGGAGATGGGCGCCAAGGCACCTGAACCGGGCAGCCGGTCTCCGGTCGGCATCATGCTCTATATACCGGATGTGGATGCAGTATTTGCGCGCGCAGTCAAAGCCGGCGCTACGGTGGAACGGGAATTGGTGGATCAATTCTATGGCGACCGCATCGGCGGCATCATCGACCCGTTCGGGCATCGCTGGTATCTCGCTACACACATCGAGGATGTATCACCCGATGAAATGAAACGGCGCATGGCAGCGCAGCGTAAATAGCGCTGTGCTGGCAGGCTAAACGTTCCCGGTATCGCAACCGACTTTGGCAGGTGTTCTCCACAGACGCGGCACAGCCAGGTTGCCGCGCATGGTGGTCAATATCACGCCGCCAATCGCAAGCGCGCCACCGGCCACGGTGATCCAGGTCGGAATCTGACCGAGCCACAGCCAAGCGATCACGAATGCTCCCACCGGCTGCAGATACAGGAAGCTCGATACCCGCGAGGCCGGTGCCCGCGACAACGCGAACGACCAGCTGAGGAAGCCGATCACGGTCGGAACCAGCGCGAGGTACAGCACATCAAACAACTGGGCATGCGGCAACGTCAGAATCTTCTCCGGCAGATGCCAACCGAATGGCAGCATCGCAATGGTCGCGACAAACATGCTGGCGGCAGTAAACCCGAGCGGACTGGTACGCGTCAGCAAAGGCTTCTGCCATACGAAATACGAGCTGCTGCACAACACGGCAACAAAAACCAGAAAGGCTACCGGTTCGAAACGGATTTCGTCGCCGCTACCCACGGTCACCAGCAAGGTACCGGCGAACGCTATCAGCAGCCCGGCGATCGCCCGCTTACTCAATGCCTCATGCAACCGCAACAACGCCAGCACCGAGGTCACCCCCGGTACCAGGCTGATTACCACTGCTGCGGCACCGGGCGAGATACGGGTCATCGAATAACACAGACTGAGTTGATAACCGACGTTGCCGATGAGACCCAGCACGATCACCGCCGGCCAATCGCGGCGCGGCGGCAGTTTGACCAATCGCAACGCCACCGGCACCGCAAAACAAAGCGACGCCAGCAGGAACCGCAACAGGATCAATTCGCCCGGCGCGAACGCCTGCAGACCATAAGCAATCGCTGCGTAAGACGAAGACCAGACGATCAGCGTGAGCGCAGCGGCCCACAGCGCCAAGGCGTCAGTCTTGTGTGCGGTTGGGTTCATGACAATGCGGGCTCTGAAATACAAGGTGTATGAGTCGCTTCAACGCCGCGTCACATCGGCGGTCTGTCCGAACAGCAGTTTGCGGCTGGCGTCCGACATCGGCTGGTCCGGTTTCGCATAGGCCGGCTTCACCCCGCGGTAGGTTTCGATCACTGCGGGCCGTGCGCCGATGGTCTCGAACCAGCGTTTCAGATTCGGAAATTCATCGAGGTTCTGACCATGCGCCTGATGCGGCACGATCCACGGATAACACGCGATGTCCGCGATGGAATAGTCGCCCGCGATGAACTCGCGATCCTTGAGCCGTCTATCCAGCACGCCGTACAAGCGGTTGGTTTCTTTTGTATAGCGCTCGATCGCGTAGGGAACCTTTTCCGGCGCATACACATTGAAATGTCCGTTCTGTCCGGCCATCGGGCCGAGCCCGGCGACCTGCCAGAACAGCCACTGCAAAACCTCCAGCCGTCTGCGCGAATCTGACGGGATCAGCTGTCCGCTTTTCTCGGCGAGATAGAGCAGGATCGCACCGGACTCGAATAACGCGAGCGGCGCGCCACCGTCAGCCGGCGCGTGATCCACGATCGCCGGGATCTTGTTGTTGGGCGAGATCGCGAGGAATTCCGGTTTGAACTGTTCGCCCTTACCGATATCCACCGGCACCAAGCGGCACGGCATAGCCGTCTCCAGCATGAACAGTTTCAGTT
>JBOIBL010000255.1:0-4593 GCA_050739495.1 Gammaproteobacteria bacterium
GATTTGGCTATCCTGCCAAATCCGGAAATCCAGGGCAGGCTGTCCTGCCTGCCCGTTCGCCGCTTCGCGGCATCACCCTATCACCCCGACCAAATTCATCTTTAAATCCCGATTCCTTGGCACAGAACCTTCCCTGGTTTGCTTCCGGCCCGCACTTCCCTGCTGCGCAGGAAAGCCCAGGGTTGCCATCCATGGCAACCCGTTCGCCAGCGCGAAGCTGCGCTTCGCTAGATCCTGGCTTACCCTTAGTGCGGGCGGCCGCTCTCGGCATGTCCTCGGCATATATCACCTCTCGCCCGCTTTTGATTTATCCGGAATCCCGGCAGATTGACGTGGATCATGGCGGCCTCTCCACGCCCCATCGTAACTTTGAGCCTTGATCCGTTATCGCTGTGGAGAAACCGGTTATGAAAGGCAAAATATCAGGCAATGCCCTGTTCGGATTCGTGGGCATCTGGCTATTGGTCTGCACGGTGACCGCCAGTGCGGCACAATCCAACTTGGCCAAACCCGCCACCAACTACCATCCGGATGTGGGCTTCACCCTCAAGACCAATATCGGTCCCAGGGGCATGACCTTCCTGGGTGTCGGAGGCAATATCGAAGGCGTGGACAATCCGACTTTGCAGGTTCCGGAAGGCGCGGTAGTGCAAATCACCCTGATCGACGGAGATGGTGCCGAACACAACGTCTCGGTACCGGAATTCGGTGCTGAATCGGACCATGTGATGACCAAGGATGCCAGCACCGTAATCTCATTCCGTGCTGACAAAAGCGGCGTCTTCGATTATTTCTGCACGCTGCCCGGACACCGTCAGGCCGGCATGGAAGGCAAGCTGGTGGTGGGTAAACCCGCGGCAGTAACGACCCCTGCAGCAATGGACATCAGCCGTGACCCGGCGGACTTGCCGCCACCGGTTGGCGAGCGTGCGCCGAAGACAGTAAGGGTTGATCTCTACACACAGGAATTGAAAGGCCGTCTTGCCGACGACACCACCTACAGCTACTGGACCTTCAACGGCAAGGTTCCCGGACCCATGATCCGGGTCCGGGTAGGCGACACGGTGGAACTGCATCTCAAGAACGCGGCCACCAGCCACATGATTCATTCCATCGATCTGCATGCCGTAACCGGGCCTGGCGGCGGTTCCGCAGTGATGCAGGTGCCGCCGGGACAGGAACGTTCTTTTACCTTCAAGACACTCAAACCAGGGCTTTTCGTCTACCACTGCGCGACGCCCATGGTCGCCAACCATATTGCCAATGGCATGTTCGGGATGATCCTGGTGGAACCGGCAGGAGGATTGCCCAAGGTGGATCACGAGTTCTATGTCATGCAGAGCGAGGTCTACACCACCGGCGCCTTCGGACAACATGGCAGCCAGGAATTCGACGTGCAGAAACTGCTCGACGAACGGCCGGAATACTTTGTCTTTAACGGCGAGGTCGGCGCCCTGACACAATTGCACCCCTTGCATGCAAACGTCGGTGACACCATTCGCATTTTCTTTGGTGTCGGCGGTCCCAACTTCACGTCGTCATTCCATGTCATCGGCGAGATATTCGATCACGTCTACGATTTCGGCTCGTTGAGCAATCCGCCACTGGCGGATGTGCAAACCGTGCTGGTGCCGCCGGGTGGCTCCACCGTGGTGGACTTCAAGACCAAAGTCCCGGGCAAGTACATCCTGGTGGATCACGCCTTGTCGCGCATGGAACGCGGTTTGGCGGGTTATCTCATCGTGACCGGTAAATCCGATCCAGCGATTTACCATGCTGATAGTGATGATTCCAGGCACTGAACCGGAGACAAGCGGCTGCAAATGAAGACGGCCGGCTTTCGCCGGCCGTCTTCGTGGTACCGCGACAGTTTACTTCGACGGCGAGATGATCTGGTCAAGGTAGTCTGTTTGAGACTTGACCCGTTCCAGATGCGGGTACTTGAGCCCTCCGTGATAATCCACGTCATAGGTCTTGTAGTACTCCAGGTTCTTGACCAGCAGCTGGATCGGCGCAGAAGTTTTTTGAGCTGCCTTGATCGCCTGTTTGAGGACCTCGGGTGAGAATTCACGCCCATTGACTGCGACCAGGGTCATCCCCGAGCCGATACCCGCCTTGAAGGATGGACCATCCCACAGCACATCACCGATCTCGCCGTCCTTGCCACCCACGCTCAGTCCGATTGAATACATGAAATCGAGACGCTTACGGACTTTCTCTACAGCTTTGAAATATTCCGTAGGCGTATCCGTGTATACCAACTTGTAGCCACCGCGACTGATACCATCGAGCGGCGCGTGGTATTGGCGCACATCCAGGCGTTCACGCAGGAACTTGGCCCAGTCATAGGGCTGCACCTTGTTGAGCGTGGTCACCAGATCGTCGAAATCATACGTCCGGGTGACATAGCTGCCGTTATCCATGCCATAAAACGCCTTGGCGAAATCGTCGATGGAACGCTTGTCGTGCGACAACTCACGCAGCTTGGTATCCACATCGAGCCACAACAATGTGCCCTCCGGATAAAAGTCTGTACCGCGTCGCCAATTGCTCCAACTACCCGGTGCGTAATAGAGTATCTGCGCTTCGTCAGCCGTGTCCTGGAGGTTGCGCCAGGTGCGACCCGGACGATAATCCATGTAGGCCGCGGTATCGGCGAGCGCATCGCGGAACTGTTGCGGTGTCCATAACCCGCTGCGGGCAGTCAGCAACGGTCCCAGATACTGCGTCAGGCCTTCATATACCCAGAGCAAATCATCCTTCATCGGTACATTGAAATTCGACGTCCACAGATCCGCGGGGCGCCGGAACTTGCCATTCCAGGAATGCACATATTCGTGCGGCAGCAGTCCGGCTTCCGCGAGATTGTTATCCGGATCGATGAAGAAGTTCGCGAAGATACGATCGTCGCTGGACTGATGATGTTCCAGACCGAAATGCCCGGTGTTGTCCGAGAGTGTGTACAGGAAATGGTACTGGTCGTAATGATGCGAACCGAACAGCTTATAGGCCTGCTGCACCAGTTTTCGGTAATGTTCCGTTTGCTCCGGCGTGATCGCGAGATCGTCTTCGCCGTCCGCGACAAGATCCATATATACCGGCACCTTGGCACCCGGTGCCAGATCCACCTGACGGAAGTACTGGCCTGTAATCAAGGGCGAATCGACCAGGTTATTGAAGGTCACAGTTTTGAAATGCGTGACATCGCCCTGTTTCGATCCGGTCAGCAGCGCGGTCCCGAACTGCCAACCGGCCGGCAATTTCACGGACGGCTGGATGCTGATATCACGTGACCAGTAGCCGGCCGGGTACAGGGCGACCTGGTTCCATTCCAGATCGACGATCTTCGGAGTAGCCGAGACACTGCCACCGAATCGTCCCCCGCCGCTGGGCGACAGTAAATCGAATACCACGTCCAGGGTTTTCACACCCTGCGGAACATCCAGATGCAGGGTGTACATATCCCCCAGGTCGCGTCGCCAATCGAGGCGCTTGCCATCGGCGGTGAAAACCATCCCGGAGATGTTCTCGACCGGCCCGCTGGGACTGTGTTCACCGGGGATCCACTTCGGATAATAGAGTGTCAGCGGACCGGGCTTGACCGGAATGGTCTCGTGCACGTGAAACAGCTTGCGCGCGGCATCACTCAGATCCACTGCCAGGGTCAGGGTCCCGGGATAGGCTCCGGGATCAGCAGCCGGGGCATCCGCACGGACCGTCGCGGTCCAGCTCAGCATCAGCATTGCTGTCAACAGACCGGCGGCCTGGTTCGTAAAGGCTTTCATGGATTGGACTCCTTACGGACATGGGTGGAGCGTGGCGTTGAACCGTACCCCTTTTGAAGGATGGTAAATATTGTTCGGGGGACCCGAACTTGCGCCCTGGGTACGCATCGAAGCTTGGACGCGATGTGGTAGCATCGGTTCCCCTCGGGGAACCTTACAGCGCCTTATCGGACCTGCACAAGCCGCGCGATACTTCGCCATGACATAAGACGCGGGCCGATGTGACCATCCGCCGATTCCCTATCATTCAATGGAGGCTTTATGCGTTTGACCACCTGTTTGTTAGCCGGCGCGCTCGGCATCATGCCTTTGGGTGCGTTTGCCGCCCTGAGTGCGAACTCCGCCGGGGCCGAAGGCCTGCATCTCAACTGGCTCGATACCAGCGTCAATCCGGCCAAGAACTTCTTCGAATACGCCAACGGCGGCTGGCAGAAAGCCAACCCGATCCCGGCGGCGTATTCGCGCTGGGGGACCTTCAACATCCTGGCCAAGCAGAACCAGGAGGCCATCCGCCAGATCCTGGAAAACGCCGCCAAAGACAAAAGCGCCAAACCCGGCAGCGTCACGCAGAAAGTCGGTGACTTCTACGCCAGCGGCATGGACGAAGCGGCGATCAACAAAGCCGGCATCGAACCCCTGTCACCCGAGTTCAAACGCATCGCTGACATCAGCAATCTGAACGAATTACAAAGCGACATCGCTCATCTGCAGATGATCGGTGTGGACGCCCTGTTCGATTTCGGTCAGATGCAGGATTTCAAGGATTCGAGCAAAGTGGTCGGCGCCGCCTTCCAGGGCGGTCTGGGCC
>JBOIBL010000256.1:0-3562 GCA_050739495.1 Gammaproteobacteria bacterium
GGCGAGCACATCCTTCACTATCAACCCCGGCTCTTTTTCAAACACCGGGGCATGGAAAAGCGGTTTGAAGGACTGGAGTGCCGTCTTGGTCCCGTGCTCGCGGAACGTGTATCCGGAGTGGGCAGCGTCGCGCATGCACTTGCGTATTGTCAGGCTGTCGAACAGGCCTGTGGTTGCGTTGTTCCACCCCGTGCCCAGGCGTTCCGGGTGTTGTTGGGGGAGCTTGAGCGCTTGTACAACCACTTGCACTATTTCGGTCACCTGGCGGATACCACAACGCTTAAGGTCGGGAATGCCGAGGGCAAGTTGTTGGAGGAACGCGCGAAGCAATTGAACGCGCAACTGACCGGCAATCGGTTTTTGCGCAATCATTTGGTTCCCGGCGGTTTACGGAATGACATCGCCGTGCCGAGCGATATCTCGTCGACATTGAAAACGCTCCGTAACGAGACTGTTAAGTATCTTGGGAAACTCGCCGAAACCAACAGTTACCTCGATCGTTTGATCACGACGGGTGAACTCACCACTCAGAGCGCGTTGGAACACGGCGCAACGGGACCGATCGCGCGGGCATCCGGCGTTGATCACGACCTCCGCCGGGATCAGGCCTATGCGCTTTATTCACAACTGAAAGTATCAGTCCCGACGCGGTCGGCGGGGGATGCAAACGCGCGTGCCGAGGTCAGGGCAGAAGAGATTGATTCCAGCTTCAACCTCATTGATGACGTTCTAAGGGCGTTACCTGAGGGCGAGATTCGGCACGAATTCAAATCCACCCCGAATGCCGAAGGCATCGGTTGGGCTGAATCGCCCCGCGGCGCGCTGTTTTACGCGATCCATCTGGACGCTCGCGGGAGGCTTGCGCGCGTAAAAATCCGTTCGCCATCATTCGCCAACTGGCGTGTATTTCAGTACACGGTTCGTGACAGCAACATGATGGATTACGCAATCAACGAGGCCAGTTTTGGTCTCACCATCGCCGGCTGCGACCGTTAGGAGACGCTATGCCGAACTGGACACTATTCGGACTATCCGTCGGTACCGCAACAACTCGTTGGCCCGGTGCCGATGCCGATGCTGGGCAGGACGGCGTGCTCGGCATGCCGCGGTATGCACCCGATAAATGCGACTCAGGTTGCCGGGAATGCGTCGCTGTCTGCGTGACGAATGCGCTCAGTCTTCAGGAGGGCGAACCGGTCCGTCTGAATCTGGATTACGGTCGTTGTATTGCCTGCCAACTATGCGTCGAAGCGTGTCCGACCGGAGCCTTGACCGAGTCGGGTGATTGGGCATTTGCCGTTCGTAATCGCGACGACTTGCAGTGGAAGGAGGTACTGAATTCACCTGAGGCTAAACAACTCCGTAATGCGGTAGACCGTTCCTTCAGAGGCAGCCTGCATATCCGGCATGTCGATGCGGGATCATGCAACGGCTGCGAGTCGGAACTGCAGGCACTTAATAACCCGTTCTATAACCTGCATCGACTAGGTATTTTCTTTACCGCGTCACCGCGTTTTGCGGACGTCCTCTTGGTGACCGGTAGTGTGACCTACGCCATGCGCGAACCGTTGCTTACGACATATGAAGCCATGGCAGAACCTAAATGGGTATTGGCTGCGGGGACATGTGCTGTATCCGGCGGTGCTGCAGCCGGCGGGTACAGTTCAGGGCACGGGCTTGATGGTGTTTTGCCAGTAGATATTTGGTTGCCCGGTTGTCCCCCCAATCCCGCGGCATTGATCCATGCGCTGCTGGTGCTACTCGACCGTGCGCCACAGCATGTTAAAGGAGGTCAACATGGCTGATCTCCTGCTTGTGCTGACTCTCATCTGCTGGTGCATTGCCGCGCTCGTTTGTCTCGCTGGCTCGTCGGCTGCATGGGGGCGGTTGTTGTTGGTATTGGGCTGCGCAGCGGCACTGTTGTGGTGTCTGATCTCGTTGCCATCGGGCGCCGCGCCGATCGATTTTGCCGGTGGTTTAGGGGCCGGGCATCTTGGTCTCGATTTTGCACCCAGTGCCATCTGGCTCATGCTGTTCGGAATGGTAGCGGCGTTACTGGCCTGCTGGTTAGGCTCACCGCTGCCGGATCGACGCGGGTGGGTAGCGGGCACAACGCTTGCAATGATCGGCGCCCTGGGTGTGTTTTTTGTAAGCGACGCTATCGCGTTTCTTGTCGCCTGGGAAATCATGAGTCTCGGCGGTGCCTGCATGCTCCTCGCTGACCGGCATAACACGTCGGACGGTCGTCGGGTTCTGATGATGCTGGGGTTGCTTGAAGTCGGCAGTGTCTCACTGGTAGCGGCGTTCCTCATACTCGGCAACGCAGCGGGTGATTACGATTTCTCGGTATTTCATCAGGCTGTGCTGTCACTATCCCCGACGATGCAATTGATCACCGGTGTGCTGTTACTGATTGGCTTCGGCGCGAAACTGGGATTACTGCCGTTCTATGAATGGTTTCCGGAGGCTTACGGGTCCGGTAGTGGTGCCAGTGGAAACATTCTGTCGGGACTGGTTTTGAATGCGGCATTCTTCGGTTTGGGACGCGGGTTTGTCGAATGGTTTGGCGGCAGTCCGATGCTGCTGAGTTTGGGCGCGGTGCTCATCATTGTGGGCGTCATCAGCGCGGTGCTGACCATTCTGTATGCCTTTCAGGAGGACGATTGGCGTGAACTCCTGAGTTTTTCAACAGCGGAAAATGCCAGCATTGCCGTGACGGTGCTGGGCGCAAGCCTGCTGTTCTTGAGCGATGGCCACCAGGAATTGGCCGCGCTTGCCTGGACAGTCAGCCTGCTGCATCTGGCGGGACATGCGTTAGCGAAAGGCGCGCTGTTCCTGACGGCGGACGGGGTATTTGACGCCACAGGCAGCTACAGTCTCGTCCAGCGCGGATTGCTGTGGCGCAGTCCCTTGCTACTGGGCATTGGTGCCGTATTCGCTGCCATGAGCCTTGCCGCGATGCCGCCGCAGGCTGGGTTTGTAAGCGAATGGTACGTCTTCGAGACGGTGTTCCAGGGATTTCATCTGGAGACCATGACCGGACGTCTGATCATGGCCCTAGCAGGTGCCGGCCTCGCCCTCACGGCGGCCGTGGCGTTTGCGACGTTTATCAAGATCATCGGCATCGGTCTGCAAGGCCGCAGCAGATGGGAAACGATTCCCATACGCCTCGGAACCGCCGTGGCAACGGGCCTGTTGGGTATCGCCGTACTCGTCTTGGCGGTGGGAATGCCTTGGTGGATTGGGGCCCTTCACGATTCGGTCGCATCCGATTTCGGTACCCCTGCGACAACCGCGATGCGCGATGGTTGGATGCTGGTTCCGTTGACCGCGAAGTTTGCGTTTATTTCACCGACCCTGCTCGCCATCGTATGCCCGTTGCTTGCGCTACTGCCGCTCGGATTGCTGCTTGTTTCAAAGCGATTCCCAGTCCGCAGGGCACCGGTGTGGTATGGGGGACTGTCAGGTGATTCGAACCGGGTTGCAACGACTTCGCTCACTTTCGCGAACGCGATGCGCACATTCTACGGATTTATATACCGACCCATACTCGATGTAACGC
>JBOIBL010000257.1:0-3997 GCA_050739495.1 Gammaproteobacteria bacterium
GGATGCGCTATGGGTCTCGCGCGACGGCGCCAAGAATTTTTCCAAACTGCATACGCCGCACGGCGACAATCACATCGTGTGGATCAACCCGGACGATCCGAGCGTTCTGCTGGAAGGTAACGATGGCGGTGCGACGGTTTCGACCGACAGCGGCAAGACCTGGAGTACGGAACACAATCAACCGACCGGCCAGTTCTATCATGTGGCACTGGACGATCAGTTCCCGTTCCACATCTACGGTGCGCAGCAGGATGAAGGCTCGACCGAAGGACCCAGCGCCACGCCGGACGGCATGATCCGGCTGGGTGACTGGAAGGGTGTAGCTTACGGTGAAAGTACCTTTATCGCGCCCAAACCGAGGGAGCCGAACGTCACGTTCGGTGCCGGCTACTACAGCATCATGATGCGTTACGACAGCGACACAGGTCAGTATCGCGGCATCAGTCCGTGGCCAAATTATCAGGAAGGCGCATCGGCCGGCGAATTGAAATACCGCTTCGGCTGGACCCATCCGATCCTGTTCTCGGTGGTGAACAAGAAAGAATTGCTGGCGGCGTCGCAATACGTGCTCAAGAGCACTGACGAAGGCGCACAGTGGACGCGTATCAGTCCCGATCTGACCCGCAACGATCCGTCCACCGAGATGCCGAGCGGCGGCGAAGTGGATCTGGATCAGTCGGGTGCCGAACTGTTCCCGGATATCTCCGCGCTGGCGGTGTCGCCGCTCGATGGCAAGGAGATATGGGCCGGCTCCGCGGACGGGCTGGTGCACATCACTACCGACGGTGGCAAGCACTGGCATGACATTACGCCCAAGGGTTTACCGCAGTGGGCGCAGATCTCGTCCATCGAACCGTCGCATGTTGCGAAAGACACCGCATATCTCACCGCCTCGCGTTACATGTGGGACGACTTCCATCCCTATGTATTCGAGACCAGCGATTACGGCAAACACTGGGAACCGTTGAGCAACGGCATACCCGACGATGATTATGCGTTCGTGATCCGGCAGGATCCGTCCGATGCGAAACTGCTGTTCCTGGGCACCAAGAACACGGTGTTCACCAGTTTCGACGGCGGCGGTCACTGGCAGCCGTTGTCGCTGAACCTGCCCAGGGTGCAGGTGCGTGATCTGAAGATAGACACCCGCCAGGGTGCGCTGGTCGCGGCAACGCACGGGCGCGCGTTCTGGGTGCTCGACAATCTCACGCTGCTGGAGCAGATGACGAAGCAGGCAGCGCCCGGTGCCGAGGTCGCACAAGTGTATGCACCGCAGACCGCCTGGCTGACGCACGCTGCCGGCGCCAGCGAATATGCCAAGCGCCTGCACGACGCCGGTACCAATCCACCGTTTGGCGCCACGGTGTTCTTCCAGATCCCCGCGGGCTACGACGGCAAGACGCCGGTAAGCCTCAGCTTCCTGGATGACAAGGGCAAAGTGGTGCGGAGCTTCGATCTGCATCTGAAGACCAAGCAACCGGAACCGGCGGATACCGTGAAGGACAACCTGAAACCGACCCAGAGAAAAGCGCAAGCAGAGGAAAAACTTACTGCGGTTTCGCCCGGCATGAACCGCTTCCAGTGGAACCTGCGGTATTCCGACGCGGTCGAGGTGAAAGGCTTCGAAGCCCCGATTGCCGCGGGTGGCGAAGCTGACGAAGTGGATGGACCGGAGGCAATGCCGGGCCGTTATCGGGTGGTGCTGAACTACGGTGGGCATAAATCCGAACAGACGTTCGAGG
Source organism: Gammaproteobacteria bacterium (assembly GCA_050739495.1). GTDB lineage: Bacteria > Pseudomonadota > Gammaproteobacteria > Natronospirales > REEB76 > DASSKW01. The sequence goes on from JBOIBL010000257.1 coordinate 1,743, forward strand.
TCGCGCTTGATCCGCGCTTGCATCCGGCCCGCGGCGGGCTGGCGGCGCAGTTCGAGTTGCAGATGCAGATCCACGATGCACTCGACTCACTCGACCAGACGCTGAACCAGGCGATCGCGTTGCGTGATCAACTGACGGATGCCATCGGCAAACACACCATCTCCGGCCAGCCAGCCAACGATGCCGTCGCGCAACTGACCATGGCAATCAATGGTCTGGTGCAACTGGACATCCAGGCCAGCGAAGGTGACTTGTTGCATGAGACCAAGCTGCGCAGTCATCTCGCCTATCTGGCGTCCGATGTGGGGCTTGCCTACGAGCAGCCGACGGCTGCCCAATATGCTGTGTTCAAGGAGCTGGATGCGGAAGCCAGGGCAGGCATAAAACAGCTGCAGGGCGCGATCGCGGACGGCAAGAAAGTTTTATAGGAAATGTGATTCGCGCCGGTGCGTTCTGCACCGGCGCTTTTTCTCCGTCATTCCGGCGGATAATTGATCCCGATTCGTATAATCGATTGCTGATCGTTGTTGGGTATCGGGATCACGTTTCGTCATTTCGACGGGTATGGCAAGGCAGCATGGGTAAAATATCCCATGGCGTATTTTCCCGTGAACGTGGACTATACTTTCGCGGGATGATTTAAAGGGAAATGGCATCAGCAGGGAGTGCATACATCGTGACCAGTGCCTTCACCTTCGAAAACCGGGCTGCGGCGGGCCGTCTCTTATCCAAACGAATCCAGGACTACACAGGGCGTCCCTATGTCGTGGTGCTGGGGCTTGCTCCTGGTGGGGTGCCGGTTGCCTGCGAAGTGGCGCAGAATCTCAAACTGCCTCTGGATGTGCTGGTGGCTCGCAAGCTCGGTGTGCCCGAACACCCTGAACTGGTAATGGGGGTGATCGTATCCGGCGGTGCGCGTTACCTGAACAAGGACGTTATTCGTCGGACCAACGTTTCACGGAAGCAGTTCGATACCGTATTCAATTCCGAGATCGTGGAACTGCAGCGCCGCGAACGGCTCTATCGCGAGCATCGCGAACCCGCGGATATAACCAATCATACGGTGATCCTGGTGGATGACGGCACGACTTCATGCGAGATGCTGCGCGCAGTGGCGATGGCCTTGCGTGCCAGACATCCCAAGCAGATCGTGCTCGCCCTGCCGGTGGCCGCCGTAGGTACCGCAGAACACCTCGGTGCTGCGATCGACGATTTCGAATGCGTTTACAGTCCGCAGGATTTCCAGAGTGCCAGGCAATACTATGCGAACTTCAGTGAACTGAACGACGATTCAGCGCATGAATTGTTCGTGCAGATCCTGTCGCACAGCGACAAGCCAGCTCCAGTACACTGATTCTTGCTCAATAAACCGTCATCGAATACGGCCGATCCTTGATTCCCGTCGCCCAATGCTTGTTCGGTTGTGCCTGCATGACAAAATGCAGGGTACCGCCGTTCCTGATATCCGCATAGGTCAGGTAATCGCGGGCGAGCGGTTTGCTGTCAAGCGTGACCGAGCCGATATACGGATGATTTTCACCGAGTCCATCGGCAGTGATGGTGAAGGTCTTGCCGTCGGGCAGGTGCAGGACGGCGCGCTCCAGGAATGGTCGGCCGATGACGTATTGGTTGCTGGCCGGCGCAACCGGATAGAAACCCAGCGCCGTGAAAATATACCAGGCCGACATCTGGCCGAGATCGTCGTTGCCGGCGAGCCCGGTCGGGGTCGGCGCGTATTGTGTATCCATGATCTGTTTCAGGCGCTGCTGTGTCATCCACGGTTCACCCGCGTAGCCATACAGATACGCGATGTGGTGGCTGGGTTCGTTGCCGTGCGCGTAATAGCCGATCAGGCCGGAAATATCCTCGACGTTGGCGAATTCCTTCGGATTGACCTTGGCGTCAAAAACATCGTTTAGCTTCGCCACCAGTTTGTCATCGCCGCCCAGTGCGCGGATCAGACCGCCGATGTCCTGCGGTTCGTACCAGGAATACTGCCAGGCGTTGCCTTCGGTGTAATCGCTGCCGTAACCGACCGCAGCCGGATCGAACGGCGTGTTGAAACTGCCGTCGGTCTTGCGCGCGCGCAGGAATCCGGTCCTGGTGTCGAACGAATTACGCCAGTAGCCGGCGCGCTTGAAAAATTCCTTTGCGACACTTTTGTCATCCATCTTCTGTGCCATGCGTGCGAGGGTCCAGTCGTCGAACGCATATTCGACCGTTTTGGACGCAGCTTCCTTTTCCTTGTCGATCGG
>JBOIBL010000258.1:0-7672 GCA_050739495.1 Gammaproteobacteria bacterium
TCCGTCATTTGACCGGATGCAGCGTGGTCCGTAAAATCTGCGCTCCCTGACGGGGCGATTAGCTCAGCGGGAGAGCACTGCCTTCACACGGCAGGGGTCACTGGTTCAATCCCAGTATCGCCCACCAGTTAAATCAATGACTTAGGCCGCTTTTGCGGCCTTTGTTTTGAAACAATGCCAACAAATCAAAGCCCCATAGAATCAACCTGTTACCCGCTGCGTCTCGCTGTCACTGTCGCAAAAGTGTCGCAGGGCGAGATCACGGCTGGCGCCGATTACATGGGAAATCTGTACTAGACTGAATTCACCTTCAAAGGAGAATCAGTCATGAAACGGACCCTTAATTACATCGTCGCCGGCATGCTGCTGGCGGCCATCGGCGTCTTCGTCAACGCCTGCGGCTCCAGCAATTCCATCGCCGGCAGTACGCTCACCCAGGCTACATTCGATTCGTTCCTGTCCACGGCATCAGCATTCACATCGCTGAAAACGGAACTCGCGACGGACGAAGCGACGATCGCGAGCCTCAAGGCATCAAGCGCGGCTGTCTTCATTCGCGCACCGAATGCGCCAACCGTTAAGGTGATGCGGCGCAGCACTGAATCAGTGGGCGGTAGCAATACGGCTATCACTAAAGCTGCTTTACCCAGTCCGTGCACTTGGACATTGACAGGGCGGCCTACGAGTAGCGATCCCATGCAGAGCGATGTTGTCTCTGGCGTCTCATGCAGCGGATATTATTTCAACATCAGCGGGGCCGCATCTGCCAGCGACAATGCGTATTTGCAGCCACTGAATACTGCCGTCTATTTCGATGGAACAAACTGCACCGGCACCGCGTATGTCAGCAATATTCCGGCGACAGCAATCACGGGTGGTATTGTTTTTGGCCTGAATCCCAACGATGGATTTACGCAGTCAGACGCCCTGAACTCGGCGTATTACTGGTATATCCCGGCAAACTCGGCGCTGCAATTCGTGCCCATGCAATCAAACTGGAATCCCGGCGCCAACAGTTGCACCAATGCTGCCGGGGATGTAAGCGGTTACATTGCCATCCAGAATGACCCGACAGTGACGGGTATCGCAAACGCTCCCATTCAGGGGCCGGTCTTGGTCAGTAACTAAGGACGAAAGAGCCGCTCGCAAGGGCGGCTTTATCCCAGCGTCGAAAGATCGAAAGGCGCCGCCGCCGTTGTTGCTGTAATCGCGTGGCGGATATTGTCATCAGCCTCCGCAATCGCATCAGGCTCACCCAGGACAATATCCAGCGTCTGTTTTACCAATCCCGCCACGCCGCCGACATCTGCCAGATAGGCGGGTGGGATCGCATAAGTATGCGCAGTGCTTACCGCCTCGCCATTGCCGTCTTTGACCGGGGTGCCTTCGCCATCCACGAGTCTGGCTTTCACCACACAGGACAACAAATGATGCACAGTGTCACGAGTGACAATGGCTTGTGCTGCGATATATTCCCCACTATCCAGCTGGTAACCTTGCTCGCCGGCATTGAGATTTGGAATAGCGAATTTTGTGTACATAAATGCCTCAAGGCTTCAACGTATTGTGTGAATAGATGCGCTTCGCAGCATCGGCACCAGCGGCATAACTGCACCCACCAGCGCTGATATATACAAGCTGCTGCGAACCAATGTCTGTGATTTCCGTCAATGTGCAATCGCCTGTGTCAGTCAGGACGTGATCACCGACCACTAAATCAGAAGCTAATTTGCTGGAGCCATCCGGCATCGTGAAGGGCGTATCAACACCACACTCCAGAATAGCCCCATCGCTTGCAGTCAATTTCAATGCGGGACCGCTCGCTATCCGTGCGTTCAATATCTTGCCAACGCCGGTAAGTTTATAGCCGTCTGCGGTATCTATCTTGATCGCGGAGCGCGCGATACGGGCCGGAACTTGAGGACGAAGGAACATGCGTGGCGTAACACAGTTGTGATTTACGCCACTTCCGCCCCCCGTCGAGGGTGTGAAATCGCCGATATAAACATTTGCGTTGCTTGCTATCAGTGTGGCAAGACTGGTTGTAGCCAAAGGCGTTTTTGTTCCGCCTGCATAGGCAGCATCCTGATAGTACATGTGATACGTCGTGCCGTTGCTCAATGCGCCGGAAGTGGCGCTGTTGTAACTGACGGAATCGCCCCCTAGATATAACGTTCCGCTCGCCACTGTGCAGTGCCCATTCCCTGACATGCTGGCTCCCGTCCAGCGACTGGTTGCATAGCCGCCTCCATTCAGGGCTACGTTGTTGAGTTGTCCTCCAAGTTGGACGCCACTCAGCGACTCAGTCAATCCGCGCGACTGATGCGCGACGACGACATTAGTGAAACTTCCAGAGTTTCCAGGTGTTCCGCTTATATAAAAACCTAATCTATAGCTGACGCAATCATTTGGAAGCGTCACAGTGCCGATGTTCAGATTCCACGCAGTAACAGTGCTATCATTAAAAAATACATAACTCGATATGGAACCATCCGCATGCAGCACGCTTGCAAATAATTCGATTGTTATACCAGTATCAACGTCCAGCTCTGCCTCGGCATACAGCTTGTCGCCGCCGCTGGCAGTAAACTCAATCGGGATTCCATTGCGCGAGGCCCATACATCAGCTCCGGCCGTAGTGAGTACTAGATGGAAATAACCCATCACTGGCGCATATGTGTTTGTAGAATACATACTGCTTGTTAAGGTGGCCGTGGCTGCTACCCAACCCGTGATGGCATTGGACGAATTAGGCGCTGGCTGCGGAATGATATTGGTCAAACCTTGAAGTGCGGCAGCTGCGTTGGCTTCGGCTGGCATCAGGCTATCTACGGTGCCACCCGCTGTGTAGCTGATGTTGTTGGCGGTTTTGTTCAGCACCAGTGGGGTAGCAAGGTCTATCTGAGTCGCCCCCGCTTTCAAATATCCGGTACCGTCATTGGCCAGGTTCGGCATATACGACGACGCCTGATCGCCGGATTCAAACTGGGGTTCGCTGAATATCGCCTTTGTCGCGTTCGCAACCGTGGCGTTGTTGGTGGCGGCGACGACAATAACCTGAGTAACGCCCGCGGACACGACCCATTTTTTGCTCACGCGCTGCGCTTTACCAAGGACGCCGGAGGCGGCCGCATACTGCGTGAGCCCGTCGGTGCTGTAAATCGCCCAGAACGGTGCATTGACCGTGCAATGCGTGGCGTCGATGTAGCCGGACACACACACGGTCTCGCCGGGCGTGACGTCGATGATGTCGCTCAAGGTCGATTTGTTGCCGGATGCCGCGCCCGTCCCCGTGAACGTGAAGGCGTTGCCGCCGATGGGGCTTGCGGCGGCTGTGATCGCGAGCCCGCTCAACGTCCAGTACGTGGACTGGAACTTGATGTCGCTGTCCGGTACCCGGTTCTTGCGCGACTCCGACAGGAACGACTGATAGATCTGTGCGATGGCGGCCGGGTTCAGGGTGCCGTTGGCGTTGATGATCTTGCCGATCGGGACGCCGTTGATGTATTGCAGCGACGACAGATCGGCTTTTGCGGCAATCAGCGCCTGTAATTCCGCGAACGTCGTGGAGTCGTTGTTGCCGTTCCTGACCACGGCCACGCGCATGCCCTTACCCAATGGCACGCGGCTCACGGCATCGCCCTCAGCTGTTTGACGACGGCCTCGCGATCATTCGGCGGCAGGTTCTCCAGCTCGTGTTTGAGCCCTGCGGTAAAGATGTGTTCCTTGAGGTGATAGTGGCCGCGTTCCGCTGCCGTCGCCATATCCCAGGCCCGGAGCTTGTCTTCGAGACCCATGCGCATGAATGAGAGTTCAGGTTTTGGCACGCGGCCGTCGCGTTCGGCGCGGATGCGGTCGTGCTCGTCCATGCCGGTGTAATCCGGTTCCTGACCCGTGCGCATCGCGTCTTCGGCGGCGTGCACACGTTGAGCGGCCTCGGCCTCTTCCGGTGTGCGCGTGAAGCCATCGAAGCCGCGGGTGCCGTTCTGCGCCACGAAGGACTGAAACTTCGTGCGCGCGATGTCGGCCGGTGCCGGCGTCACGCCAAAGAACGGCGCGACTTTGGCGCCCGTGCCGCCGCCCGCGGCAGCGACACGCTGCTCGTTTTCGAGCGCATACGGTTCCGGGGTTTTGACGAGATAGTCCGCGATCTGCTTGGCCTGAATCGTCCAGGGGTCGTCGGGGTTATGGATCTCGGTGCCGTAGAAGTCTTTGTTGGTCAACAGTTCCGACGCGATCGACCACGACGGGTGCAACTTGTGCTCGATGGTTTCGAGCGGATGCGTACCTAATCCATATTCATCCTTGAAATAGGTAGGCATCCAAAACCGTTCTTTAGAACCATCTGGATTATAACGCCCAGTCCAGGGTGCATAGAGATCCTTGATAGATTGCGGCGGCTGTCCAGTCCATAAGTATTGAAGCGTACTATTGACCACAGCCATTGCAACGTGAAACCCAACGAAATACGCCAAACGTCCGCTGACACGGCGTAATCGCACATCTGTAATCTTGCCAGCTTTGTCTAAGGGTCCAAGTAACTTTTCGGGATTAAATAAATGTTTGACGTCGTAAATGCCGCCCAAGATCGTGCGCGCACTGCCGATATTCCAGCCCACGCTCTGGATGGTGGCCTGCGCCACGTCCTTGACGACGCGCGACATCCACGGAGAATCAATGATCAGGTTATCGTAAGTGAGCTGACCCAACCGATCATCGACGTCACGCACCACTTTGCCCGCGATCTGTTTCAAGGCGTCGGGGTGCATGGCATCGACGATGCCGGCGTAGTCGCCCTTTTCCTTGCCGAGGTCTTCGGCATACCGATCCAGCTCGAATTTCATGAGCATGGTGCGCGCCGCCATCTTCTGGTAGGGCACCAGGTAGTGCGTGATCCAGCGCTGCACGCCCTCGAGCACGCCCGGCAGCATGTGCAACGCCGTGCCCTTGAGGTCGCTTTTGCGGAGTGCGCGGCCAAGGTTCTCGTAGGCGCCCATGTGAGCCGTGGCATCGTTCATGCGACCACGTGCGCCTCCAACCTCGAGCGCATGCAGGACCGCCGCGGTATCGGCGTCGGCTGCGGTCTTGCCGTAGAACTGGTTGAAAGCGTGTGCGCCCTCGAACGGCGACACCAGCGGCGACACCAGCGTCTTCGTCAGCATCTTCGCCGCCGTGCCGAAATCGCCATCGAGCGCGGCCTGGAACGCCACGCCGAAATGCGACGCCGCGGTGTCATACGTGGTGAAGCCGGCATGGAACGCCGAAAAGCTGAGCCGCGCGGAGAGCAGCGCGTTCTGTGCATACCGGAACGCACGGAAGGCCTTGAAGCGGGTGAGCCCGGGCTGCAGGTAGCGATTGATGTCTTTGGCGATCAACTCCGGCGCGGCCTTGTAACCCTGCAAGCCGCCCGCGATCTGGAACGCTGGATCCTCGATCTTGCCGTAGCCATCGGGGACGCGTTCACCGGCGCGCATGGTCTGGAGCCAGCCGCGATCGTCAAGGTCCTTGCTCAATTCGTGGAGCGTGATGAATTTGTCCATCTGCCCGAGTTTCGCCAGCGCGAGATCCACGGGGTTGGTCGAGACCGGCTTGAGTCCCGAGTCCATGCCGTCCTTGACGGTCGCCCAGGTACGCTGTTTCAGGAACGCCTTGTTGCCTTCGAGCGGCCGTTTCGCGAGCTGGCTCTGGTACCACTTCGCGGCTTTGCCGGAGTCCTCCCAGAGGTGCGGGAAGTAGTTCTCGATCAGGTGCTGCATGGCATCCGGCGCGAGTTCGTGGATGCGGGCGATGCGCTGCGCGAAGGCGCTGTCCATGTGCTGGAAGAACGTCCGCGCCACCGGATCCGTGACCGGGCGATTGTTCTCCCACTGGTCGATGGCGCGCAGGCTGTCGGCGTCACCGATGCGGTCGAAATGCGCACTCGCGGCATGAAACGCAGATTCCGCGGTGTCCATCGCCCGCGCCCGGTTTGCCAGCATGGCCTTGAAGTTCGCGCGCCCGATCTTCTGCTGCTGATGCGCCAAGTCCATCGCGGCCTTGATCTGGCCCTTGTCCTGACCCAACAGCCGCTGTGCGTAGTCGGCTTGCGACTCACCCGGGCGCCGTGACGGGGGTTCGCTGGGTTTGAAGCCAAAGGGATTGCCGCCGCCTGCGGAGCGATTAAGTTCATGCCGTCCCAGCGCCGCGATGTCCTGTGGTGACAGCTCCAGCTTGACGCCGGCCTTCTCCGCCACCCGGTAGAACGGCGATGCGTAGAAGCGTGCACGCAGGGCGTGGTAGTACTGACGCACGAGATCAAGCGCTGCTTTCGAGAACGTCTTCGCCCGTTCCGCGGCCTGGGTCTTGGCGACTTCCTCGCCGAGATAGGCAATGCCTTCGTCGTGGTACTGCGATTCCGGGGTGTCGTCGGGGATGCGCATGACCGCACGCATGGCCGCGGGGTCACGCTGCATCACCAGCCGCTTGAACTGCTGGCGGAGATCGTCGCGAACACGCGGGTCTTCCTGCAGCTTGTGGATGGCTTCATGGATCGAGACCGGTATTTCATCGCCGGGCGCGATACCGTCCGCGGCGAGGTGCATGGTGTGGCCGTCCCAATACGCTTGCACCGCGCCCAGGCCCTGGCCTTCGGAGGGCTTATCGCCTTCCTGGTAAGGGATGTCGGTGCTGTGATCATGCAGTCGCATCACCCCGGCCTGTTCCAGCCGGTCGAATTTGGAACGGCCCAAGCCCTTCTGGAGCGCGACACGCAGGCTGTTGACGGTGTGGGAACCGCCATCACCAACGCTTTTCTTGCCCCCTTGACTGCGGTCGAGTTCAGGGGGAAGATCATAGTGTTCTGTTTGTACCCCAAGAGATTGACGGCCTGACGTGGGTTCTGTGTCAGGTGCCAAGTCCCCGGGGGCTCCGCGGTCCCGCACCGCGTCGACTGGAGCCGCAAGCCCTGGTGTGCCGCCTTCTTGGCCTGCCCCAGGTTCCGTAGCGGTAGTTGGAGGCAACGCCTCCATAGGTCTCCGGCCAGTCCAGACAGGGCGTCCGAAACGGCGTACATCCGACGCCGGCAATGAACTCACAATCGAGTAGTACTCACTCCCGTCCCGGGCGACGCGCGGTTCCACCACCAGCGCTTCGCGGTGTCGACTCGAGCGCAACACATAGCGCTTGCCGTCCTGATAGATCTCGTTGAAAGACCGCGCGATGTTGGTGATGTGCTGGTTGATGTCTTCGGCGCGGTTGCCGGTCACAGCTGGCGGTTCACGGCGGGGATCGCGATTGATGTTGTCGGCGATGTGCTCGATGCCAAAACCACGGTGCACGTCCACTGCGCGCCCGACATGGAGCCGGATCGGCAGCGGTTCGATGCCGCTTTTCTTGACGGCGTCCGGCATCTGCGCCAGATCGCCCGTGGTGTTGTGATCGAATTCGGGGTGTTCCGGCACAACGAAGTCATTGTCACTCCGGTAGGGAGTGCGCATGATTCGACGTGAGAGTTTGCCGCCGCCGGCTACTTCCTGATCGGGATGACCTTGGCCGGTGTCTCCGGCACCGTCGAGTTGTCGTCCAGGTAGCGCTTGATGCCCGTCTCCGGATCCTTGATCCAGATTCGAGCCTGCGCCCTGATCAAGTGGGCGTCCTTCGGTAGCTCGAGTCTGGACCTGAGCTGCGTCGGCGA
>JBOIBL010000259.1:0-2520 GCA_050739495.1 Gammaproteobacteria bacterium
GGTGGACATGCTCGCCGGACGCAAACAGCACGGCATGGCGTATTGGCGCGACCGTTTATTCGTGTGGATGGCGCGTAACACGGAAGATGCAACTGCTTCCTACCACATCCCGTTTTCTCAGGCGATGGCGGTCGGGCTGCAGATCGGAATCTGAGGTTGATACCGGCTCCGCTAACGGGGCAGCATCAAATTTTGGCCATGTCCAGTATGAATCTGGCTCTTCGAAACGGAGACGACATGTACACCCTCTACTATTCTCCCGGTGCTGCGAGCATGGCGGTGCATCTGACATTGCTTGAGTCGGGTGTGCCGCACAAATTGCATCTGCTTGACCTTGATGCGAAACAGCAAAAGAGTGCCGACTATCTGAAACTCAACCCGAATGGCGTGGTGCCGACGCTGATCGTCGACGGCAAACCGTACTACGAATGCGCGGCACTGCTCATGCTGCTGGCAGAACGCCATCCCGATGCCCGGTTGGCGCCGCTACCGGGCGCAGCCACGCGCGCACTGTATCTGCAATGGATGTTCCATTTCGCCAACACCCTGCAACCGGCGTTCCGGCAATGGTTCTATCCGGCTGAATACGGTGCAATCGGGAACGAAGCCGAAATCAAACGCTTCGCGAGCCAGCGGGTCGAGGCTGCCTGGGATCGACTCGACGCGCAGCTTGCGGCACATGGCCCATACGTCCTCGGTGACACATTCAGTCTCACTGATCTGTACGCCACCATGCTGATGCGCTGGTCCAGGAACATGCCGAAACCCGCCACGGAATGGCCGGCGCTGCGACATCTGGCCGGCATCGTGAAAGCACGCCCCAGCTGGAAGCGTGTCTACGCGCTCGAAGGACTGACCGAGTGGGCATAGCCGGCTACAGGATCAAGCCTGGTAACTCCTGTTCTGTTGCAGAGCTTCACCAGGTGTACAGCGAAACCGATTCGAAAAGTCGCCAACAATCAAGCGTCACAGCCCTGCATCGGAGGTTCCGTGTGGTACTACGTCATTAAAGTCGCGGTGTCAGCGATCCTGATCGTCCTCGTTTCAGAGATTGCCAAACGCAGTTCATTCCTTGGGGCGGTACTTGCATCTCTCCCGATTGTTTCCTTGTTGGCATTTGTCTGGCTGTACTATGAAACAGGCGACACTCAGAAGATCTCCCGTTTATCTCTCGACATTTTCTGGCTGGTGATTCCTTCGTTGGTGCTGTTTCTGGTCTTTCCGTGGTTGCTTCGCCGTGGCATCCAGTTCTGGCCAAGCCTTGTGGGAGCCTGCACGGCCACCGCGCTCTGTTACGGTTTGCTGATGGTTGCATTACGGCGGTTTACCGCCTGATGCTGACTATTGATCGCACTGTGAAGTTTGACTTTCTTATAGCCGCCTACCCACAATACGAACCATGCAGGCATTCCGTCGCAATCGTTTAAGACGCTGGGTCGCGGGCTGTGTCGTCGTGACCTGGATGTTTACGGTGGGCACCTGTGCATTGGATGGTGACACAGTAGAAATCGACGCTTCCCACTTCACACATGTCTCGGGCAGCTTACCTGTTGCTCCGCAGCAGAAGGACGATTGCTGTCAATTGCAATCGAGTGCAGTTGGTTCATCCACCGTATCCAACTTGCTCGCGTTCACGATCTTCGTGATGCTCATATCGTCAACACTCTTGACGCTGACCTTGGCGTCATTCGCAACCAAAATTATAGAGACGCGACCGCTTTCTTTACCATTGTTACGACGGCGAAACTTCTTCCTGGTTCACTCCCTCCAACCGCAAGCACCACCGCACTGATTCTTTCTCGGTGTTGACGTTGCGCAGTCTTTGTTGACCGCCAACTTGATCCCGTTCAATCGAACAACGACATCTCACAGCGGCGAGATGTCATGTGGATTTTCCCGTTGAAGGGTGAGCTCAGGAGAAAAAGACAATGACACGGTCAACGAGTCAGGAACTGACGGACGAGTCCATCGATCGGTCGCGTCGCACGTTTGTGCAGGGGGCGGCACTCGGCGGCGCGCTGCTGGGCCTGGGCTTGTGGGAGCGGCCGGTCTGGGCACTCAAGAGTTCAGATTCGCGCGATCTAACGGCACTTGCCGGTACTGAATTCGACTTGACCATCGGTGCGACCCCGGTCAATTTTACCGGGCGGAACCGGCTCGCCACTGCAATCAACGGTTCGGTGCCAGCGCCGGTACTGCACTGGCGGGAAGGCGATACGGTCACCTTGCGTGTGCATAACCGGTTGCCGGTGCCGTCATCCATTCACTGGCATGGGATTCTGCTGCCATCCGATATGGACGGCGTGCCCGGTATCAGTTATCCGGGTATCGCGCCCGGCGAGACGTTCACCTACCGGTTCACGGTGAAGCAGAGTGGCACCTACTGGTATCACAGTCATACCGGTTTCCAGGAGCAGACCGGCCTCTATGGCCCGTTGGTGATCGAACCTCGTGCGCCCGACCCTTTCAGCTACGACCGGGATTACGTGGTGATGCTTTCGGACTGGAGCGACGAAAATC
>JBOIBL010000260.1:0-12113 GCA_050739495.1 Gammaproteobacteria bacterium
GCGATACAGATGCCAGCATCCGGCAAATGGCCGAAGAGGAACAACTCGCCGCCGAATCCAGGCTCGCGTCACTGGAACCGGAACTGGTAAAGCTGTTATTACCGAAAGATCCGCACGACGACAGCAATATCTTCCTGGAGATCCGCGCCGGTACAGGCGGCGACGAAGCGGCACTGTTCGCCGGCGACCTGTTTCGCATGTACGGTCGTTACGCGGAACAGCAAGGCTGGCGCATGGAGATACTGAGCGAAAGCCTCGGTGAACATGGTGGCTACAAGGAAGTCATCAGCCGGGTGATCGGACAGGGCGCCTATTCGCATTTCAAGTTCGAATCCGGCACCCATCGCGTGCAACGCGTACCCGAAACCGAATCACAGGGCCGCGTCCACACCTCTGCATGCACGGTCGCGATCCTGCCGGAAGTCGATGAAGTGGATGATGTGGAGATCAATCCGGCCGATCTCAAAGTGGATACCTACCGATCCTCGGGCGCCGGCGGCCAGCACGTCAACAAGACCGACTCCGCGATCCGCATCACGCATCTGCCCAGCGGCATCGTGGTGGAATGTCAGGACGAACGCTCGCAACACAAGAACCGGGCCCGCGCCATGTCGCTGTTGCGCGCCCGGCTATTGAACGCCGAACGCGAGAAAGCCCAGGTCGCACAGGCACAATCACGTAAACTTCAGGTGGGCAGCGGCGATCGTTCGGAACGCATCCGGACCTATAACTTTCCACAGGGCCGCGTCACGGATCACCGTATCAATCTCACCCTTTACAAGATTGACGACATCATGCAAGGCAACCTTGATGAAGTCATCGTGCCGCTGATGAACGAATTCCAGGCCGAAGAACTCGCTTCACTCACTTCCCAGTGACTGGTGCTGATTGTTTCAGCATTTTGTATTCCGCATAACACACTGCCACGGCATACCACCACGCGAGTGCTGAAAACAGTACCGTGAACGCTTGCCATATCGGATGCTGGTGTGTGACCTGATGCGCATTCAGATTCGAAAGCAGATCCTGCAGTTGCCCCGCCGAAGGTTGTGCCGAAAGCTGTGACATGCTGCCCATCACCGCGTGCAAACCATTCATCACCGGCACCACGTCCTGCAATGCCGCGACGCACAGCAAACCGATCGCGGGAACCGAGACCACCAGCGCAGCATGGCCCCAGTTGGATTTCGCCAATTGCAGGCTGCGCCCCAGCGAGACGAATGGCCCGCGTTGATCGAGTACTGCAGGATAGGCAAAGAATGCCAGGGCCGTGCTGATCCATGCGGTCGCTGCCAACGGGAACAAGGCAACCACGACCCCGGGAATGATTCCGAACAGCAATACGACCAGCAGCAACAGAATCACGGCCAGGCCCACACCACACACTACCAGCAGTTCGTAAGCCAGATAGGCTACAAATAACGCGGGTATTGCATACAAGGCGGAACGTAGCGGTGCCGGTACCGCTACGGCATCCAGCCTGGCAAGTCGCAATACCGCATACGCATATAACAGCGTCTGCACGCAGGCAGACAACAGCATCCAGAACAGATAAGCGAGTTGCCCGAGACGCCCGAGATCGGTATCCAGCAGTCCACCGCCGGCTCCCGCCACCGGCAGCGAACCGATGATCTCCGCTGCCAATATCCAGGGAAATACCGTGACCAATCCTGCGACGAACAGGCGCCAGCCTTCAGCCAGCACTGCGCCGATCCGGTGACGCTGTCTTGCAGCCGAACCGTTCATGAACCCGTCAGGAGTGCCTGTCTGATTTTGAGATCATGGTATTGCGTGTACAGGATCGCGAGTACAAAGGGAGTGAAGATCGCTTCACCTACCATCTCGAGTACGCCTTGCACGAGCATACTCCGCCCGGTAAGCACACCATAATGAACGCCCATCATCAAGGCCAACGGCATCAACAGGATCACTGCGATCAGGATGATAACCAGCAGCATCAGGATAAACACCAGAAACGTACGCCACCAGTTGCCCCACACCAGCGTATGACTGCGATTTAATCCCTGGATAGGCCCCTGCCCGTCCAGTACCACGCAAAACTGGAAGAATGCCAGCGAAACCGTCAGGATCACGCCCGGTATTATCAGCAACACATAGCCCACGATCAGTGCGCAGATCATGACAACGCTGCCGGCGACCAATGGCAGCAGCACATGCAGTGCATGTTGCCATTCAGTGCGGAAATCCGTGGTACCGCGCTGCACCAGGTTATCGAGCCGCGTCACCAGGATACCCTGCATCAACACTCCCAATATCACGCATATCAATTCGACCAGGTACCAGGGCGCGTCTCTGGCCGCACTTAAGACTTCAGGTGTCATGGTGACGTCGCCGACGCGCAATGCGGTGTAGAGAATTGGTATCAGCCCCAGGAAACCGGCCAGGGTGGTGAACAGAAACAGCCTGGGAAAGCTGTTGACACCGATCCCGATACCTGTCGACAGTATCTGGGAAGGCGCTTGTGGCGTACTTGGCAGGCTGGTCATATTAACCCCGGCATATTATGGATTGGGTCGCGCCGCAGTGTGCCCCAGCTACCCTTCAGCTTCAAGCACATGGCGCAAGGCTTTCACGGCGATATCGATTAGGGGCTCAGGCCACGGCGCGCTTGATTAATCCGCGCGCCAGAAACAACTCGATGTGTTCAAACGGGGTGCGGTCACCCGCATCGCGCGCCGTGGCTGATTTCAACGATATCGCCATGCACATCAATCAGAAAACTCGCCGGCATCGGGTTATTGGTATTGAGTACGGCAAAATTCACGATACGCAGATATTTGATCAGCGTCGGGCGTGCCATAACGAATGGCGCCTACTCCGTGTAGTGCCGAGACAGTTCATGAACCGGTAGTTGCAGAGCGGGCAGAAGAGCGGCCCTTCCAGTTCACCCACACGGATGGATCGCCCGCAAATTCCGGTCAGACACGGCCTTTACAAGTTGGTTCGGTGTGCTATATTTAGCAAGTATTATCTTGCTTTATAAACATCGGAGGATACCGACATGTTGCTCATCATCGCTGCCATCCTGTTCGCGCTGGGTGCTCTCGGCGGACTGCTCATGGCTATTCGCAGCTTCAAAGGTCAGTCCATTCCGGTAGCATTGGCTGCCGGTCACGGGATTCTGGGCGCGACCGGTCTGGTTTTGCTCATTGCGGGCGTGCTAACGGGGGCAGGCGGCGGCGTGGCCCGCATCGCGCTCATCGTGTTGGTGATTGCTGCGCTGGGCGGCTTCTATCTGCTCTCATTCCACATCCGTAAACAGCAACATCCCCGGGCGGTTATCGTGGTGCATGCGCTGGTCGCCGTGACCGGTTTCCTGTGCCTGCTCGTATCCATTGCCCAGACCGCACAAGCCTGAGACGGAACCTGCCACCATGCACGGTTTACGAATCGGAGGACACCCCTTGCATCCGGCCCTGGTGCACTTCCCGGTCGTCTGTTGGACTGTCGCACCGCTGACGGATGGGCTTTATGCCTTCCTGCGCGTTCCCGTATGGTGGCAAATCTCCTGGTGGCTGCTGGCGACCGGATCCCTGACCGGACTTGCGGCGATGATCGCTGGCACGCTGGATCTGTTCGCCATTCCTGCGCGACACCCGGCGCAGCCGGTAGCACAGCGCCATATGCTGCTGATGGGCAGTGCCTGGTGCATCCTGTTACTGGATTGGCTGTTGCGTCCGTCGTCAGGCATGCCGGATGCGTTGATCATGTGGTGCGGCCTCACGCTCTCCGTCGCCGGCTGGCTGATCACCGTGGTCGGCGCTTATAGCGGTGCACAGCTGGTCTACCGGTATGGCATCGGGCAAACTGCGCAGCATGACTCCCCCTGAACGCCCAAAGACGGCCGATCATATCCATGCGTTGCCGGAAGCGCGCAGTGATTTGCTGCGCCAGATCAAACAGCGCGGCCCGCTGCATGCCAGTGAGCTGGCAGCGCTTTTGCATATTACCCGCGAAGCCGTGCGCCAACAGCTGAAGTTGCTGGAGCAAGGAGGCTGGATCGTTCGAGTCACGGAGAGATCACCACACCAGGCTGGACGACCTCCTCTGCGATACATGCTCACGCCAGCGGGTGATCATCTGTTCCCGAAACGCTACGATGAACTCTCCCTGACGCTGGTGGATACGATCGCCGAGCAACTCGGGCCGGAGGCGCTGACAACACTGCTGACTGCACTCACAGACCAGCAAGTGCATCAATGGGAACCGAAATTAGCCGGCAAACCCCTGATCGAAAGAATCCGCGCGCTCAAAGGCATCTATTTCGAGGGAGATCCACATATTTCCGTGGAACGGGATCGGCGTGGTTACCTGCTGGTGGAACACAACTGCCCCTATCTCAACCTTGCAATGCAGCGTCCACGGCTCTGTAGCGTTACCGTCTCGACGCTGACCCGGTTACTCGGAGTACGGGTAGTGCGCGAGCGACGTTTCCAGGATGGCGACCAGCGTTGCGCGTTCCGGGTGCTGGCGGACGAACGAGTGGATACGGAACATTTCCGCTTCGCGTTCGAAGCGGCTTGAAGGATTTGCGGTTCAGGGCCGCCGACGAAACCAGCCGCTCATACTGAAACGATCGCGTCGCGCCGGTAACACTTCGTGTGCGATCTCTGCGCTTAAAAAACCAACCAGTGTGCCACCCGCCGGCAGCACCCTGATCACTTCCTGTTGTTCAATACCGGGATACAGGCATAGCTCACCCTCGTCCGCTGCCTGCCAATCCTGATTCAGATACAACACCAGCGAGATCACCCGCGCATCGCTATCCCGGAAACGGTCAAGATGCCGCGCATAACCGGCCCCGGATGGATATACCGCAAAGTGGCCCTCGAACTCGTACAAACCGAGATAGCCGGCCGCGTTGAAAGCCAAACGCAGGGATTCCAGTTCCTCGCCAATGAAGCGCCGCACCAGCGGTGCTTTGCACTGGTCCAGCCACAGCACATGATCGCCGCGGATATCGTGTCGGACGCTGTGCGCAGCACCCCGCCCGATCCCGGCTTTGTGAAGATTCCCCAATGCCCACTGCGCCCTGACCACGTCGCCCAGTTCGGCGACGCGGGCATCAGGCAGGAAGCCAGGCTGGACACACCAGCCCTGCCGGATCACCTCTGCTGCAAACTCGGCATTACTGCGCATCAGCCGCTCTCATTTTGGTTTGAATTGGCGGAGTTCTGTCCATGAGAGTCCACCATTGGCAAAACACGCTGCATAATGCATGTTTACTTCCGCTCCAACTCATTGATCCAGATAAGAAAATAAATTTTGTTGGTAAAAACCCGCGGAATCCCTGCTGATTGTCTAGAATCAGCACCCGATCGTGCGGTTTGCGTTCAAAAATCGCCGAGTAGTATCATAGGGTTACGTTAATTTTCTGTACTGGTGGTGAATCAATATGAAGAAGTATGCTGTTGTCCTTTCCGCCGCTGCCCTCGCCCTTGCTTTGACCGCTTGCGGTAAGAGCGAACAGCCTGCCCCGGCCCCCGCCGCTGCTGCGCCTGCCGCTTCGACCAAGATGGCCGCTCCGGCTGCCAACACGGCCGCCAAACCGACTCAGCCGACTCCTCCGGCGGGTCATTAAGATACTCAAAACTGACAGCCGTCAGTTTTGCAGAATCAAAAAGGACGGATGCGGAAACGCATCCGTCCTTTTCTATTTGCTAATCACAATTTTACCAGGCGTTCGAAATTTCAGCTGCCGAGCGCATATTCCAGATCCGCACGCAGATCGCCGACATCCTCTACTCCGACCGATAACCGCACCAACGAATCGCTGATTCCCAATGCCGCACGTGTCGCAGGCGGCACCGATGCATGCGTCATGATGCCGGGGTGTTCGATGAGACTTTCGACCCCGCCCAGACTTTCTGCCAGCGTGAACAATTCACAACGTTCGAGAAAACGGCGCGCTTCTTTCTCGCCGCCCTTCAGAAAGATCGTCACCATGCCGCCGCCGGCACGCATCTGCTGTTTCGCCAGCGCATGCTGCGGATGGCTGGGCAAACCTGGATAAGTCACACGCTCCACGCCAGGATGCCTTTCCAGCCAACCCGCCAATTCCAATGCATTACTGCAATGGCGCTCCATGCGCAGCGCCAGTGTTTTCAGTCCGCGCAAGGCCAGAAAACTGTCGAACGGTCCAGCCACGCTGCCGATGGAGTTCTGCAGAAACGCAAGCTGCTCTGCCAGTTCCTTGTGCTCACCCACAACCACCATGCCGCCGACCATGTCCGAATGGCCATTCAGATATTTGGTTGCCGAATGCATGACCAGATCGAAGCCGTATTCCAGCGGCCGCTGATTGTAAGGCGATGCGAAGGTGTTATCACAAACCGCGATGAGTTTGTGCTTGCGTGCCACCTCCGCCACCATCTTGAGATCGACCAGTTTCAGCAATGGATTGGTCGGGGTCTCGACCCAGATCAAACGGGTCTCGGGGCGGATCGCTGCTTCCAGTGCCTTGCGGTCACGCAGATCGACAAAACTGAATGCAAGTCCGGCAGAACGCTTGCGGACCCGTTCGAACAGGCGATAGGTACCGCCGTACATGTCATCCATCGCGATGACATGACTGCCGGAGTCCAGCAGTTCAAGAATCGTCGCGGTCGCAGCAAGTCCCGACGCAAAGGCATACCCCTGAGTGCCGCTCTCCAGATCGGCGACGCAACGTTCGTACGCCATGCGCGTCGGATTCTGGGTGCGTGAATATTCATAGCCCTTGTGCTTGCCGGGACTTTCCTGTGCGTAGGTGGAGGTCGCATAAATAGGTTGCATGACCGCGCCGGTGCTCGGATCAGGCGATTGACCGGCATGGATGGCGCGAGTGGCAAAACCCTGCTGTTTTTTACTGTTACTCACAAATAACTCCATATTTCAGTTATCTACAAAGCTGCCTATAAAAAATGACAGATTTTGGTTTCTGGGTAGGCAGAAATGACCGAGGAACCGGAGTGTATGTGCCAATACATGGGGCTTCCGAGGTCATTTTCGCATTACTCCCGGACATCCTGTCCTCCGTAATGTAAGACCATCCATGGTCAAAAACACCGCCAGAAAGCACGACTGCATGGATGCAGGAGGTAGAGCAACGCAGGAGCAGTTGCCGAAAAGATCCATTTTTTATTGAAGGCGCAAGCGGTTAAGCAAGTCACTGCGTGTAACCAGCCCGAGGAATTCCCCGCCGGTCATGATCGCAACCGCAGTTTCGATTTCCAGGAGTGAAAAGAGATCATCGGGTCCACGTGCGGCATCCAGCCTCGGGAAGCCCGTATTCATGGCGTTGTGGACTTCCTGGGTGAAACCGCCTTCACCGTCACGCACCGTTCGGATGATGTCCTGCTCGGTGACTGCACCGAGAAAATGCTTGCCGTCGATCACCGGCAACTGCGAGATACCGTTGTTGCGCAGACGGGTATGCGCGGTGGCCAGCGTATCCGATGGCCCGACATACACGGTGGCACGCTCCCAGTAGGGGCGGCCCACGTAATCGCCCAGATCGCCGCGCCGGGGTCGTGCGATGAAACCCTGTTCGATCATCCAGAAGTCGTTGTAGAGTTTCGACAGATATTTGTTGCCGGTATCGCAGCCTAGCGTAACGACCCGTTTCGGGGATTTCTGCGCACGGCAGTAACGCAGCGCTGCCGCGATCAGGGTGCCGGACGACGAGCCCAGCAGCAGACCTTCCTTGAGCAGGATTTCGCGCGCCGTCGAAAACGCTTCGCTATCCGGAATGGTGTAACCCGTTTTCACCAGGGTCATGTCGGCGATGGACGGAATGAAATCCTCACCGATACCTTCCACCAGCCAACTGCCTTTCTCACCGATCTTGCCGGTCTTCAGATAATCCACCAGTACCGAACCTTGCGGATCAGCCAGTATCATCTCGGTGTGCGGAGAAACCTGTTTCAGATAACGGCCGATACCGGTGAGGGTGCCGCTGGAACCGACCCCGACCACTACCGCGTCGAGCTTGCCATCCATCTGTTCCAGAATCTCCGGACCGGTAGTCTGCTCATGGGCATTGGCATTGTCGGGATTGCCGAACTGGTTGATGAAGTAGGCGCCGCTCTCTTCCGCCATGCGCTTGGCAAGGTCCTGATAGTATTCAGGGTGACCCTTGCCGACATCGGAACGGGTCAACACCACTTCCGCGCCCATGGCGCGCAGATTGAATATCTTTTCCTGGCTCATCTTGTCCGGGATCACCAATACCAGGCGGTAGCCTTTCTGCGCCGCGACCAGTGCCAGCCCCAGTCCGGTATTACCTGCGGTCGCTTCGATCAGGGTGCCGCCCGGTTTGATGTCGCCGCGCTGCTCCGCCGCCTCGATCATGGCTACACCGATACGGTCCTTGACGGAACCGCCCGGATTCATGAACTCAAGTTTGAGGAACAACCGGCAGGGCCCAGTATCCAGATGCGTGACTTCCAGCATCGGCGTGCGGCCGACCATCTCCAAAACATTCTTATAAACTTTCATCCGGACTCCAGCAGAGGAAAAAGCGCGCCTCTGAAAATCAGAGATTTTGGTTTCTGGGTAGGCAGAAATGACCGAGGAAGCGGATTGTACTACTGCTGTACGTGAGCGATGTACAGGGATGTACAAGTGCTGCGGAAGGCAGGATGCCGAGAGCAGCGATTCCGAGGTCATTTTCGCATTACTCCCGGACATCCTGTCCTCCGTAATGTAAGACCATCCATGGTCAAAAACACCCCCAGAAAGCAAAAGATCGATTTTTGGAGGTGCGCAAAGGCCATATTGTACGTACGGGGTTAAAATAAACCCACGCTTGGCCGGAATATCTCATGTCCACTACGATAAAAACCCTGCTGGACAGCGCTGTTGCAAGGCTTGATGCCGGCAGCGACTCGGCACGGCTCGATGCGGAACTACTACTGACACAGGTATTAGGCAGGTCCCGCGGTTACTTGCGCGCCTGGCCGGAACAGGCTGTCGAAGACGGTCACCAGCGAGAATTCGATCGTCTGCTGGTAGCGCGCCTGCAGGGTACGCCGCTCGCCTACCTCGCTGGCCAGCGGGAATTCTGGTCCCTGCCTTTGAAGCTGACGCGTGACACCCTGATCCCGCGACCCGATACCGAGTTACTGGTACAGACCGCACTCGAATGCAGTCCGGCCGACGCCGCGTGGCGCATTGCCGATCTCGGTACCGGCAGCGGCGCGATTGCCGCGGCAATCTCCAGCGAACGCCTGCTGTGCCGCATCACCGCCACCGACGTCAGTCGCGCCGCATTGGATGTGGCGCGGGAGAACGCCGCGACCCTGGGTCTGGGCAATATCGAATTCCGGTGCGGCGATTGGTTCGCCCCGCTGTCGGGCACGCATTACAATCTCATCGTATCCAACCCGCCGTATGTACGCGAAGGCGACCCGCATCTGGATGAGGGTGATGTCCGGTTTGAACCGCGTCGTGCACTGATAAGTGGGCCGGATGGCCTGGATGCAATCCGCCAGATCATCGAAAAAGCCCCCGCTTATCTGTTGCCAGGCGGCTGGCTGTTGCTGGAACACGGTTACGACCAGGCCGAATCGGTACGCGCATTGTTCGCGGCGCAGAATTTCGCTGGCATCCGTTCCGTGAAAGACCTCGCCGCTCATGAACGGGTAACGCTGGGACAACTGTCTATCTGATTTCAATATAGCCATTCACAAAGGAGATACCCATGATTCTCATGTCCACCAGCCTCGGCGAGATCAAACTCGAACTGTATGAAGACAAGGCGCCGGTCACGGTAAAAAATTTTCTGGCCTACGTGGATGAAGGTTTTTACGACGGCACCATCTTCCACCGGGTGATCTCCGACTTCATGGTGCAATGCGGCGGTTTCACGGCAGAGATGTCACAGAAGAAAGGTCACGCGCCGATCAAGAACGAAGCCGATAACGGGCTCTCCAATGAACCCTATACTCTCGCCATGGCGCGCACCTCGGATATCAACAGCGCGACCAGCCAGTTCTTCATCAATCTGGCCGACAACACCTTCCTGGATCATGGCACCCGGGATTTCGGCTACGCCGTATTCGGCAAAGTCACAGAGGGTACCGAGGTGGTGGACAAGATTGCCGAAGCGCGTACCGGCAACCGGAACAGCCACGGCGACGTACCGCTGGAAGCGATCGTGATCAAATCGGTAAAGCGGATTGCAGACTAGCCAGGGCAAGACACCGGTGCGGATCGGTCGCGCCGGTGTCGAACCGGCCTAACCGGAGATCGCCGGAAACAACACTCGCAAACCGCCGGCGATGAATTCCACGCCGATGGCGACCATGATGAGTCCCATCAGTCGGGTCACGATGTTGATGCCGGTGCGGCTCAATGCTCGCGAGATCAACGGGGCGAGCCGGAACGCAGCCCACACGATGCCCGAGATGAAGATGATGCCCATTACGAGTACTACGTAGCGACCGAACAGCGCTGGCTTGTGCCCATAGAGAATGACCGTACTGATGGCGCCGGGACCGGCCGTCAGTGGTACGCCCAGCGGCACCACAGCCACCTGTTCCTTCTCCTGGGTCTCCTGGGCTTCTTCCTCGGTCTGGCGCGTGGGGCCGACTTTCGCCTGCAACATGGACAGGGAATTCAGCAGGATCAGGATGCCGCCACCGACCTGAAACGACGCGACGCTGATACCGAAGAACTGCAGGATGAATTGCCCCGCCAGTAACGCCACGATCAGCACCACCGCCACCGTCACCGCAGCATTGAATGCCGTACGGTTGCGCTCCTCGGCGGTCTGGTTCTGGGTCAGGTTGATGAAGATCGGGATCACACCGATGGGATTCAGGATCGCGACCAGCCCGGCAAAAAACTTCAGGTATTCGGCCCAGGCGCTCATTCTGAAAGGACGTTCCAGCAAGGTGACACGGATAAGCGCATCATCGGCATTTGGCCACGCAAGTCAAGAGCGGCACGTTAAAATGTCTTATATTCACTGGACCAACCTGCATGCCTGACACACCCGACTCGCACGACCTGAGTTACAGCCGCCATCTGGCGCTGCCGGAATTCGGCGCCGAAGGGCAGGCCCATGTCGTAGCAGCGCGTATGTTGCTGGTGGGACTGGGCGGGCTCGGTTCACCCGCTGCGATGTATCTTGCTGCTGCCGGGGTCGGTACTCTGCTCCTGAATGATTTCGACACGGTGGATCTTTCGAATCTGCAGCGTCAGCTCCTGTACCGCCGAACTGACGTGGGACACACCAAGGTCGACTCCGCTGCCGCATCCATTGCCGGAATCAATCCGAAGTGCCGCGTGGAAAAATTGGCGCAGCGTCTCAGCGAAACCGAGCTGCAGGCGTTACTTGCCAACGTGGACGTTGTGCTCGACGGCAGCGACAACTTCGGCACCCGTTTCGTGGTCAATGCCGCCTGTATGCACACCGGTACGCCGCTGGTCTCCGGTGCCGCAATCCGTTACGAAGGTCAGCTCACCACCCTTGTACCGCGCGACCCGGCCAGTCCCTGCTACGCCTGCCTGTATCAGGAAGGCGACGAGGAACTGGAGAACTGCGGTTCCAACGGCGTGTTTGCGCCTCTCACCGGCGTGATCGGGAGCATGATGGCGGTAGAAGCACTCAAATTGATCACTGGTATCGGTGACACGCTTACCGGGCGATTGCTGCAATACGATGCCCGGGGCGCTACGATACGAACCACCATCCTGAAACGTGATCCTGCCTGCCCGGTATGCAGCCAACGATGAACCCTGCCAACTCGCTTCATGATCCAGCGGCACGCCTGGAACACTACCTGCACGACAATATCCCGCTGGTGCAGCACATGCAGATCCAGGTGGTGTCGTACGACGAACATGGGCTGGTATTGAGTGCCCCGCTGGCTGCCAACATCAATCACAAACTCACCGCGTTCGGCGGCAGCCTTGCCGCGCTGGCCACGCTGGCATGCTGGGGGGTCTTATGGCTGATGCTGGAGCCGAAACCGGATCTGCATATCGTGGTCAATGAATCGCACATCCGCTATCTGCGTCCGGTCACCGAGACGCTGGTGGCAAAATGTGCGCTGCCTGATGCGGTGGCACGAGAGCGTTTCATCGATACGCTGCAACGGCGTCGC